>JAIXPR010000394.1 GCA_027486155.1 Pseudomonadota bacterium
TCAGATTCAAAAAAATCACTCACCGGCTCAGGCGTGCGACCTGTGAAGAGTCTTACGTTTCGTTCGGGGTCGAACGGTGATGGTGTGGTCGCCAAAACGGACGGGAGCGAGCTTGGCATCGCGAATCCTAACTTCCATTCGACCTACAAACCCACATCTGTCGGCTTTAAAGATATCGGCTCACCTGAGGAGCTTGGGATGAAACTCGGCGAGGTAGGGTACCACTGCGCGCCGTTCTATGCTGTTCAGCTCTCCCTTGTGCTTAACACGAACATGACGAGCATTAAGTGTATGCTCCTTGAGGGCCCCTCAGGTTGCGGTAAGAGCTTCCTCGCGAAGTCATTAGCGAAGATAACCGGCGCTGAGTTCATGTGTTTATCCTGCTATAAGGGGATGAATCTTCAGCATCTCGTTGAGTCACCATCGACACTCGGAATGGTGAACGCAATGGCGGGTAAGAATGAGCGCTCTGCCGAAGAGCTGATGAATTTAGGTATCATCTCGCGCGCGTTCCAGGCTTCGCAAACTAAGCCAGTTATCCTCCTCATCGACGAAATTGATAAGGTTGATGTCGCTATCGATACCTTCTTCCTTGGTCCAATTCAGGACGCGCGGGTATGGCTTGAGTCCCGTCCCCCTATCGACGCTAACCTTGATAACCTTTTCATTATCTTTACGAAGAACTTCGAGCGTCCGTTGAGCGAGGCGTTATTGCGACGTCTGCACCCGCTCCGCATGCGGTTCATGGAGTCCTCACTTGAGCGAAAGGTTCTCGGGCCTTACTGCAGTCCAAAGCTTGTCGATAATCTAGTGCGGGTAGCTGACATTATGCGAGAGTCGAACGGTTCCTATCCGTTCGAGCGTCCTCCCGCCCCAGAGGAGCTCCTGAAATCCGCGCATTACATCACGAATCTGCTTGATTGGGACCTGATCGATTTCGCGTTCGTTGGCCGAAATCTCTTTTATATGCTCGCCAAATCCGAGCATGACAGAACGATCTTTGAGCAGATGTTGCGGTATCATCCCGATTTCTCGGACCCACTCGTACCGGACAACCGCAACGCTCCCCTGGAGCAGATCCACGCCCGTCTTGGACGATGGTTGCTTGAAGATGTGGTGAACGACCCGGATAAGGCGCGCCGTGGAAAGGCGTATAAGCCGGAGAAGATAGGGCTTACCAATTTCGAGGATCCTGAGGAGCTCGCTCGCCGACTTCAGGCGGTCGGATACCAGTGCGCGCGTTTTACGGCGACTCAGATGGCACTGTTGTTAACAACTCCCTCCGACAGAACGCGGTCCATTCTTCTTGAGGGGCCATCGGGTTGTGGTAAGAGCTTCTTGGCCAAGTGTCTCGCGAAGATTACCGGTGCCGAATTAATGGTGCTGAGCTGCTATCACGGAATGAACACGCAACACCTGATTGAGGTTCCCTCATCGTTGGCTATCGCGTCATCGATGGCTGGAGAGGAGGTTGCCGCGAAGGACAAGTTGATGAACCTCGGGATCCTCTCCCGAGCCTTCCTGAAGTCTCAGAGTCAGCCCGTTGTTCTGCTGGTGGATGAGATCGATAAGGTGGATGGTCACATCGATACGTTCTTCCTTGGACCGATACAAGACGCTCGTATTCACCTTGAGTCTCGTCCCCCAATCGACTGCAATATCAACAATCTCCTTGTCATCTTCACGAAGAACTTCAACCGAAAGCTTGATGACGCCTTCCTTCGTCGTGTTCATCCGATGAAGATGGCCTACCTTGATTCAACGCTTGAGCGTCGTGTTCTTTCCAAGCATTGCGAGCCTCAGCTTGTGGCAAACCTCGTCTGGATCGCTGAGCGAATGCGTAACAGTCAAGGAACCTACCAGTTCGAGCGTCCGCCAGCTCCCGAAGAGCTTCTCTCGGTCGGCCAGTACGTTCAGCGCCTCCTCGATTGGGGGGTTCAGGACTTCGCCTGGGTCGGAAAGAACGTTTGGGCTATGATTGCAAAGTCCGAACATGACCGAGCCGTGTTAGATCACATGCTTAGGTATCATCCGGATTTCTTGGATCCGCTCCATATGGACGGAAAAAACGCCACCATTGATGTAATTAATGCCCGACTTGGCCGAATAGTACTTAGAGATATTATAGAGGATCCGGACCAAGATAGGCGGGAACGCGCCTGGGTTGAGATGGAATACACCTAAGCGGCTCGTAGCCATCCTTTGTGCGGTTAGACGAGCAGAGTGTCGGTAACGGCGGCTAGGGAGGGGCACCTTGGTGGGAAGGGATTATGCATGGAAGGTTCTAAGCCGGACGTAAAAAAGATCGTTCTCAAGCGACGGAGCAAACAAGAGGGGGGTGAAGAGATAACCTCTGACCTCCAGCAGGAACCTGGCGCGGTTGGTACCGCGCCAGCGCCGGCGGATGAGACTAAGTATTTCTACGAAGGCGAGGTATTCGATCAATTTCACCGTCCCCTCAAGGTGCAGGGTGGCGTCGAAGGATTACAGCAGATCGCGTCCCGACCGCTACCGGTCACCGAGCCCCATTCACGTGAGTCCGCGAAACGGCGAGACGCGAAATCGGAGGAGCGTCAAGTGATCGCTGAAGCGCTGGCCCATCAGATCTATACATTAGCGCAGAAAGACAGAGAGCCACAGATCGATGTATACCTCAGCGCCTTTAATGTCGCCCTCGCCGAAAAGTCATGTCAGGAGGCACGAGATATCCTCACTCGCGCGAATGAATTTTTCACTGAGCACTATTACAAAGCGATCCGAGAGCGAGGAGAGCGTCCGGAGATTTACAATCAAATTCTGAAGCGGGTGGGACATTCTCACGCGGAGCGCTTGCAGCGAATCGTTTTTGGTCTGGACGTCGAGGCGGTAGCGAAGAAATTGTGGGATATCTACCAAGGCGGCCACGCGGACAAGGGCAGTCGCATTCTCGACATCCTTCTTGATTGCACTGAAAAGCAGATCGTCGCTCTACGGGAGGAGTTCTTAAAGCTTCCCTACAAGGATCTCGCTCGACAACTTTTTACCGTTCTCAATCCAACAGCCTCAAACGCTTCCACCGGTGCTCGTCGAACCATCGGTAAGTCCGAGCTTTCTGAGCACAAGAAATCAACCGCTTTTCGCGCCCGCGATCAACTGAGAGCTCTTCGATACCTCTTGATGGGACGGAGCGCTGAGGAGCTCGCGTTGGTTAAGCGCTTTTATATGGACCTTGGGGACCAGCATCTGCCGGATACCGAGTTGACCCTTGAGACTCACGTACGTCGGATCTTTCCACCTGCTGAGTTAGAGCGCCTTATGCCCCTCGTGAATGGGTGGAGCCCAACGAGGGAAGGAGAGGAGATTCATAAACTCGTAACCGTTCGCGCTTCTCGTGGGGTGCTCGAGGACCCATCCGGAGATCCTCGCGATATAGTTGACCGGGAATATACCCAGGGGATCGGGCCATTCCTTCGTCGATTTAAACGCTCTCGGTTGCTCCGACATTCAAGCAGCGTTGTGTCTCTTTGTTACATCGCGTTTCAGCAGGTGCGTGAACGGGTCGCCGCGCTGTCGTACTCTCGATTTCTCGCAACCAATCAGGCACTTCTTGAGTATTACGGGTACGAGCTTGATCCGACGATCTTTCTCTCTCTGAGTTTATTTGATGCCCGTCAGCGCGCGGTGCTGTTTCATGAGCGGCTCAGTGCATCCTTTGACCTATTTGAGGCTCTGCAGCCAATTGAGTTGCTTGAGCCCCGCCAGTGTCTCGCCGTTCAGAAGGCGTATCAATGCCTCTTTGGTGTCTCGATGCGGGAGGCGCTCGACCGACGCCTCTCAGCCGTCGGAGCAACGATATCTCCTTCGGAGGTCGCGGAGGTGTGCGCGCGCTACCTGGACGGTCACGGTCGGTGGCCACTCAATATCGACCTCCTCGCCCACTATCGGGCCGACGAAGCAGGCTCCGGTGTATGGGAGTATGATTATAGGCCCACTGAGGATATCGAGCGATTGGTAGTCAAAGTGGGCGCCCTCGTCGACGAGTATCGTCCCCCAACCGAGATGGACCGCCTGATACGTGAAACGTTATCTGGACTTCCGATGGAAGCGCTCCACGCACTTGAGCGTGTCTTCTATGAGATGACTGAGCCTCACACCTCGTTGCGTGAGACCTTGGCGGAGGTTATGACCCCTGATGGATACTCCCTCCTTATGGTGGCGTTCGGAGGTTTCGATTGCAGAACGCTGCTTAAGCGTCTCCACCAAGACCCATTGTCCGCGGTTCAACTCCGGGATCTCCCGAACCAGGATATCATCTTTGTTCGTGAGGCCTTCAAGCGCACGTTGTACACGGACCTTGTCGACCACGTCATGAAGGCCGCTGAACAATGTGACGACAAGGATCTCTCCTTAGAGGCTATCAGCGCTCTGTTCAAGCCAGAGGTTATGGCGGTTCGCTCGTTGATCGGCTCTATGAAGCGGGAAACACAACCCGAGCTTGAGA
>JAIXPR010000369.1 GCA_027486155.1 Pseudomonadota bacterium
GAGGAACGAAACCGGAACGAGGGCCAGGGCGGCTGTTTTAAATACATCGGTCGAGCAGGGACGGCGGGCAATCGCCACAAGGAGAGCTATCACCAGAAGATATGGCGTTTGAGGTTTGCTACTGAAGAGCGCGAGAGCCAGTGCTACCTTCCACCAAGGACGGAAATTGTGAACTATCCACTCCAGAGAGAGAAGTGAGCCTATCAAAAGAAAGCAACTGAGCTGCCCGAAATACCAACAGGATAGAATTGGGAAAAATCCTCCAACAAGAGCGAGGTAACGAGGAGGAAGAGGTGCCACCAGCTTGCCGAGCCTCTGCAAGGCTACGAGGGTGCAGGAGATATTAATCGATAAGAGAAGAAACGATGAGGTCGCGAAGTTCCAGCGGAAGATAGGTACCAGCAGAGGCAGTACCCATGGAGGATTAAGAAAGAGTTGTGGTTTCTCCCGCAATGGATAAGCGGTTAGTTGAATTTTCCGCAGAGTATCAAGATCGTAAGGATTATCTCCGGCCAAAAATGCCTGAACGGCGCTCCAGTAGGCGATGCTATCCCGAGTGCCAACATCCCCTATCGATTGAAGGAGCAGGGCGATAAGAAGCGGAGCCACTATGAGACTTAAAATCCGTTGAACCATCATAGGGCCAGCTACATGCAAACGGCTACTCTCGTTGCCTTGGTGGTGGTTGCGCCCATTATCATTCCTGTACAGCCACCACCGCATGGTCGGTCATTATCGAATCAACCCCCCTCGCTCGAAAGAACTCCCACGTTTCTTTCTTGTCGTACCGCGGCGCCGCAACGTTGAGGACAACGGTGATGTTGGCCGCGTGGCACTTTTCCACAGCTTCTCCCGTAATCCATCGCTCAAGTTCAACGAACGCGACTCTCGAGGCGACCGCTTGATCAAGCTGTTCCATGTCACGAACTCGAGCCAGAATTTGTAGCTGAGGTTCCTGAGAACGAATTCTTCTAATGCGCTCGGGGTTCTTCAGCTGGATAACCGCGCGGGAGAGTTTTCCCTCCTGTTTAAGAATTTTTACGGTGGCATCGAGAAGGTGGTCCGATTCCCCCTTCATATCGATTTGAAGTGTCGCTCTTTCACTCGTGTCGAGCGTCGCGAGAGCTGCTTTAAGAGTTGGTATTCCGATGAGGCCCGCTGGGTCGAGCCTGACTTTTCCACGGTCACCTGTGGATAACTCTTGGACACGCTTTCCTAAGAGCTCCTTCGGCGACGAATAGTTTGATTCCTGTAATGAACCGTCATGGAAGAGGAAGAGCTCCCCATCGGCTCCTTGGCGTACATCTACTTCAAGAAATCGCACCCCTTTTGAAATAGCTTGCTGAAGCGCGGGAAGGGAGTTATCGGGAAGCCCCTCGTGGAGCGAACCGCGGTGGGCGATGGCGTATCGATGGAGGGGTTTTCGTAGGGGAACCGATTCGAAATCGGAGAGACTTAGGGTAGGAACGCACCCACATGCGAAGAGCGTTAGGAACGATCCGATGGTGTATCTACGGACGCTCGCTAACGCTCTCATAGGCTTCGTTACTTAACTTTAGCCCGAAGTTTCTCCATCAGTCCGGAGAACTTGTCCTTGCGGATAATTCCAGAGAACTCATTACGGTAGTTCGCGACGAGACCGATGTTCTCAATAACAACGTCATACACTCGCCACCCATTATCCCGGTACATCATCTTGTAATCGATAGGAAACGTATCCCCTTGGCTTAAGACCACAGTCTTAACTACAGCTTTAGCGCCCTCTACCTGTTCGCTTTCTACCTTTACCATCCCTGGTTTTACGGTCTCAATCTTTGAGAGGTAGGTGCGAGCGAGGAGCTCTGAGAATACCGTCGTGAAATCTTTCTGTTCCGCTGGGGTTATCTCAGTCCAGTTGGAGCCGAGTGAGCGACGGGACATCTCATCGAAGTCGAACTTTGGGTTGATGATCTCGCGGAGCTTCTCTCGTCGAGCGGCCTTAGCGGCATCCCCTGGGTTCGCCTGAACCGTGGCGATGATGCTATCGAGGGTCTTTTGAATCTCCACTTTTGGAGATGATGTCTCAGCCTGGCACAGAGAGCTCATGGAGAGGGTGAGGGCAGCTACGAGCGCTGTAAAAATTTTGATTGCCATACTAGTTCTTCCCCGTTTCGTTGTTCTTAGAGAAATGTTCTTACTTATTATTTAGCTTCTTCTGCTTTCGGTTCTTCGTCCTTGTCGCCGCCTAGGCTGTGGACAACTTTGCCGATTACATCCTCGATATCGATAACCGACTCTGTTTCAGTCATCGTTCCTCCCTCAGGGATATAGTCAGTTGACGCGCCACGAGAGACCTTAACGTAGCGGTCACCGATGATACCCTTGGTTCTTATTGAGGCGATGTCGTCATCTTTCAGCTTGATCGAGCGGTTAAGTTTAAGGGTTACGCGAGCGACAGGATCCTTGAGGGAGATGTCGGAAACGACCCCGATGGGGACGCCCGCTATCTCAACCGATGCGCCATACTTTAAACCCGAGATGTTATCGAACTCAGCATAGACCAGGTAGGTGTCTTTTGAGCTAAGCTCCAAACCAGCAAGCCCAACCGCGAGGTATGCGGCGGCGGCTACGCCCGCGGCGGTGAAGAGCCCCACGAAGAACTCCAGGGAGAAGCTCCGTTTAGGAACGGCGAGTTGTGAGCCGCCTTGAGGGTTATTGAATTTTGATTGGTCCATCCGTTCTCCCATTCAGGAATTGCTGCACCGCAGGATCAGTAGAAGCTATCATCTCAGCGGGAGTGCCCTCAGCGATAATCTTACCGCCGAGTATCATGGCAACTCGCTCTGATACCTGAAACACCTCAGGGAGTTCGTGGCTTATGACTAAGCCGGTGAATCCCCACTGATTCTTGCATGCATTTATCAAATCATAAACCTCTTGACCATCGAGAGGGTCAAGGCCGGTATTGGGTTCATCCACGAGGAGAACCTTTGGCTCGGTTATAAGGGCCCGAGCCATTCCTACGCGCTTTCGAATACCGATAGAAACCTGCTCTGGGTAGTTTGCAAGGTAGGGGCCAAGACTGAGAGATTCAGCGATGGCGAGCACCTTTCCGTGTGCTTTTGAGGAACTGAGACCTGCGCGCTCCAGGAGGGGAAACCTGATGTTTTCGTAGATCGTGAGGGAATCGAAGAGGGCCGCGGACTGGAATAGCACACCGAGCTGCTGTCTGATTTTGTTCTTTGACGCCTCGGATCTTGCTTTTGTGATGTTGTCACCACCGATGAAAATCTCGCCAGAATCAGGGGCCATGATCCCCATGATAAGTTTTAAAAGAACTGACTTGCCCACACCGCTCGGCCCGACCACGGTTGTGGTTTTTCCGGGTTCGATCTCGATGCTGACACCATCGAGAACAACCTGAGAACCAAACCGTTTGTGGACATTTTGAACCGATATCATCGACTAGTCCATGAAGACGCGAGTAAGGACGCTGGTAAGGAAGTAATCGACGATAAGAACAGCGACTGAGGCGGTTACAACGGATTGAGTGGTTGCCTTGTTAACTCCCTGAGCGCCAAAGCCACAGGTATACCCCTTGTAGCAGCTCACCCAACCGAATATCAGTCCAAACACAGCGGACTTGATGAACCCAGACTTCACATCCACGAGACCAACAGCTGAGGTCATCTCGCTCATAAAGGTTCCGGAGCTGAGGCCAAGAAGCCCCACCGCGACGCAGTATCCACCGAAGATACCGACGACGTTAAAGATGGCGCAGAGGAGTGGCATCGCGATAAGGCCAGCGGCGAGCCGTGGCGCCATGAGATACTTGATTGGATCAACCGCCATCGAGCGAAGAGCGTCGACCTGTTCGGTGATGCGCATGATTCCTAGCTCGGCTGTCACCGCGGATCCCGCTCGGCCGATCAGCATCAGAGCTGTCAGCACGGGACCGAGCTCACGAATTAAGCTCAACGCTACGGCCGGCCCGGTGTAGGCGGTCGCGCCGAACTTCGCGAGGGTGTATTCGCCTTGAACGGCGAGCACCGCTCCCGTAAAGAGACCTATGAGCGCGATAACGAGCGTGGAGTTCACGCCGATCATGAGGAGCTGTTGGAGATAGAGAAAGGGTCGGTATGGGGGCTTAATGAGAGCGACAAGGGTTCGATACAGGAAGATCCACGAACGTCCCCACTGCTCGGTTGTGGAGATGATGAAGTTACCAAAGCGCTCGGTGGTTGCGACTAGGTTCATGCGTCCTTCGATTGTTACCTGCTGCCTTTAAATCCGAGGCCTATCACATAGAACTCGTTCGAGGTTGCTCGGGTCGATTTTAACTCAGACCGGATCAACTTATTAAACATGGGCCTAGCGGATTTGACAAACCCATCTACTTGTCCACCTTTAAATACCTTGACGACGAAGTTGCCCCCTTTCTTCAAAAGTTGTTGGGCAACGTAGAGGGCAAGTTCGGCGCACGCCACCGTTCCGGCTTGGTCGGCTTCTTTGATGCCGGTGAGCTTTGGGGACATGTCCGATATTACAGCGTCGAAGCATGGTCCGGGATGTCCGAGGATCTCCTCCAGTTCTCGTGCGTCCCCAGTGATACATCTGCAGCGTGGATCACCTATAGATTCAATCGGCACTAGGTCAATAGCGGTAACCGTTCCCTTTGGCCCCACGATGTCGAGAGAAACTTGGGTCCATCCGCCGGGCCACGCGCCGACATCGAGAACATGGCCACCCTGAGGAATGACCTTATAGGTTTGTTGAATCTCAAGGAGCTTGTAGGCGGCCCGGGATTCGAATCCCTCTTCCTTAGCTTTCTTATAGAGATGGTCTTTGCGGTTATACTCAGACATGGCCGATAGCCTATCAGGATACCCCCTCGAAAGCACCGATACACCCCTGTTTTATTCATTAAGGGCCTGAACTTAGGTGGAAAACGTTAGTGGATTGTAAGATTTCGATTGTATATAGAAAAAGACTTGAAAGAGCGCTCGGACTGCTATAGAAAAACTATAGAAACGGAATGTGGAGGCCATTATGAGCAATGATTTATTAGTACTGGGAATCGACTTCGTCTGCGCTGTACTTACCCTCGCTTTCATCGCGAAGCTCCTCTTTCAAGCTATGCCGCATGGACAACTCGGCGAGGTTTACGGAGTTGCGAAGGTGTCGCTTCGGGGGCAACAAGTAGCTCGTCGCTTGCGATAAGACGAACGGAACGATGTACAGCGATACTTCGCGCGGGTATCGTCGGCTTTTGTAGCCGGAGGGAGATGTTTCATCTCCCTTTTTTGTTTAAGATTTGGACTACTACCTTTACCTTTCATGATTGGCGACCAAGCTCAGATGTTCTCTTCAGACGATCCCTCACGATCGCAGCCTAACCTCACCAAGGGGCTCAATGAGCCTCAGGCGGCTGCTGTCGCGCATGGAGACGGTCCCATTCTTGTTCTCGCTGGCGCTGGAAGTGGCAAGACTCGAGTGCTTACACACCGAGTGGCCCAACTTATCCTCGAACAAGGGGTCCCCTCCTCTCGCATTCTCGCTGTAACCTTCACCAACAAAGCCGCCCAAGAGATGCGCGAGCGGTTGCATTCCCTGTTAGGCACAGGTGGGGAAAATCTGTGGATAACTACCTTCCACTCAGCGGGTTTAAGAATTCTCCGTCATAACGCCGCGCGACTTTCCTATAGCAATCAGTTCGTTGTGTACGACGACCAAGATAGCAAAGGGGTATTGAAGCAGGTCATCAAGGATCTCAACATCAACGAGGATCGCTATCCACTCGATACCTTCTCGCGAGCGATCGACAAGTTTAAGAATAATTATATCCTTCCCGCAAAAGCCGCGGAGCTCGCCTCAAGTATTGAGACCGATCTTCAGGCGCAGGTGTACGACCGCTATCAAAAGATACTGCTCGCCGCGAACGCGATGGACTTCGGTGACCTCCTCGTGAACGCCGTTCGAGTTTTGAGGGAGTTCCCCGAGGTTCTGGAGTACTACCGTCGAACCCTTCACTACATCTTGGTCGATGAGTTTCAGGACACAAACAAAGTTCAGTACATGTTCATCCGTCTCCTCGCGGAGCCGCGGCGAAATCTCTTCGTTGTGGGAGACGACGACCAATCGATTTACGGATTCCGGGGCGCGACTATCAGCAACATCCTTGAGTTCGAGAAGGACTTCCCGAACACAAAGGTTGTGAAACTCGAGCAGAACTATCGCTCGACCGGCACCATTCTTAACGCGGCGCACGCCGTTATTGAGAAGAATAAGTCCCGTAAGGCGAAGAAGCTGTGGACGGCCGGTGATGATGGCGACCCGATACGCACCTTCATCGGGTACGATGAGAACCAAGAGGCGGAGTTCATCACCTCTGAGATTCGTAAGCTCATCACCCAAGGGTACAAGCACTCGGAGATGGCTATCCTCTATCGAACTAACGCGCAGACACGAGCGCTTGAGGAATCGTTGGTACGAGGAAAGATTCCGTACAAGATCTTCGGAGGTTTAAAGTTCTTCGACCGGAAAGAGGTTAAGGACATCCTAGCGTATGTTCGACTCCTGGTTAATCCGGCGGACAACCAGGCGTTTCAGCGGGTAGTGAACACCCCTCCGCGAGGTATCGGTGCCCAAGCGGTGCAAGCGA
>JAIXPR010000010.1 GCA_027486155.1 Pseudomonadota bacterium
CAGTTGCCGCAGCAGACGGTTCGGCTGCTATAAGCCCAGGAACCGCTGCACCAGCCGTTCCGTTTGCACTGGCATCTTTGGCGTCTACAGACGCTCCGTTCGACGCTCCAGTTTCGCTGCCGGCTGCGTTTTCGACCTTCGACACCGCCGAGCCGGCCGAAGGCTCGGCATCCGCTGGCACCACTGCCGCAGCCTCCCCGCGGGCTTTTGCCTCAATGAATCGATTGTACTCGCGGTACACCTCAGCCATGCCCGTCCAGGGATTGACCAAGATCGTTACGGGCTGTCCCGGTCCGAGCGCCACGTGAATAACCCCGAACTCAGATGTGCCACGGGGTGAAAAGATGAGGTAGGGATTCTCTCGATTATCCCCGGCCGCGACCTTCCCTCGAGGGGTCATGACATCGATAAACGCCATGGCACCGGGAAGTGTTGTTGGTTCCGCGAGGGATGGCATAGAGGGGGGAGGGATGACCGTTGACTCATCCCCCATGTCAGGGCTGAGCATCGCGGAGAGCTCAAGCTGAAGCGGAGGGAGGTTTGCCCCCGATTGGTTCTGCATCACGGTGCTCTCGTTCCTAATGACGCCGACCCTGTACTGCCGATTCTCGAGGTCGAACTCAATTCGATAGAAGCTTTGGTCCATCACCGCGGCGTTGTTGAGGTACACAACCAACTCGCTTAGCTTGCGCAGCGCCGCTTCCTCCTTCCAGAAATGTATATCGCTGAGGCGTACCGAGAAGATACCGATCATGAGACCCATGATCGTTATCACGAGAACTAACTCAATCAGTGTGAATGCTCGTTCAGCGTGAACTTTGAGAGCTCTCGGCATACATATCGCTCGACCGTGTTTTCTCCGGGTACCGTGTATGAGCTTATGGACCGGTCACGATGATATCAGCGCCCGCGCCTGAGCCACCTTCCTTGCCATCAGCTCCGAGGGACCGCATTTCGTAACCACGGCCACCATCAAGGACTCGATAGGTTATCTGCCGACCCCAGGCGTCAGTGGTATCCGCGTTCTCAAGCGCTTTGATATCGTTCGGAAGGGCGTTGTTGCGCATCTGGTAGAGATAGAGCGGACCCTTGGCGTTGTTCATCTTCGTCTTGGTCAATTCCACTCGTGCCTCATCTCCCATCGAGAACACGTTCTTAAAGAGGAATCCCATCGCGATACCGATAATCACGAGTACGATGATGATCTCTATAAGGGTTAGACCTCGTTGATTTTGAACGGTCGAAAGTGCCCGGAGGCGTTGGATGTGCTTAGGGAGTGTTGTCATAGCGGTCTCGTTTCAATTGACAAAGATTTTACGTGTAAAAATCGGTGCTTACATACCTCCGTGGTATCAGCCTCCTCATTTGATTCTCACGTTATGAGGACGTAGGCAACGGTATTTTCTTCACTCGTTTCCCCAGTTTATCCCCCTGGCCGCACGGCCTGCATCAGCTTGGTCATAGGCATGAGGACGGAGATCACGATTGAAAAAACGAGTCCTCCCAGGACGATCATCATGAGGGGTTCGATAAGGGAGGTGAGTCCAGCGATCGCCGCGTTGACCTCAGCGGTAAACGATTTGCCGGCCTTGGAAAGCATGTTCTCCATCTTGCCGCTCTTCTCGCCTATCGCGACCATCTGCGAGAGGAGGTTAGGGAAGTAGCCACTCTTCGCCAACTCCTTGGCGAGGCTTCGCCCCTCGCGGACTCCATCTCGAGCCTCCTCAAGGGCCTTTCGCATGTGAACGTTGCCTACGATATTTTTGACGATATCGAGCGCTTGCAGGAGCTCCACGCCACCGTTCAGAAGGGTTCCGAGGGTCGAGGCCACTCGGGCTGTCGCGATCTTTTTATAGATCGGTCCGAAGAGGGGGGCCTGAAGCAACTTCGCGTCGAACCACTCACGCCCTTTCGGTTGGCGGTAGTAGTACCGAGTGAGGGTGATCGCGAGCGCCACGAACCCGATAATCGCCCACCAGTAGCCGGTGAGGGCGTTTGAGAGCCCGATCACTGCCCGGGTAGGCAAGGGGAGGTCGATCTTCTGCTTGATGAAGATCTCCACGATATTCGGAACCACGAAGGTTACGAGTCCTATGACCACAAGGGTACAGAAGCCGAACATGAGGATCGGGTAGAAGAGCGCTGATGAGATCTTTCTGCGAAGCTCCATCTGAGCCTCATAGTAATCCGAGAGATTATCGAGAATCGTGTCGAGTGTTCCCGAGGCTTCGCCCGATTGCACCATGTTGACGTAGAGGCGAGGAAATACCTTGGGATACGCGGCGAGCGCTTTCGCGAGAGAGCTGCCCTGCTCGACCCGCTCCTTAATGTCAACGATGTTCCGTTTGAGCGTTGGAGACTCTACCTGCTCCGAGAGGGAGAGGAGCGCCGACACCAGTGGAAGGCCCGCGTTTGAGAGGGTCGCGAGGAGGCGCGTGGCGACGGTGAGCTCCTTAAGTGATACTCGGTCCCCGAAGAAATTCTTGACGTTTTGCTTGTTGTCCTTAGCGGCCTTAATGGACTCTTTGATGTCAGTGGGAAAGATATTCTGGGTACGAAGCCTGGTACGGGCAGCGCGAAGCGTGTCGGCGTCCACCAGGCCCTTCACCTTCTTGCCGGTCGCGTTCAGCGCTGTGTACTCGTAAATTGGCATAAGCCCGCGGTCGCCTCGTTACCTTGTTCGATTACACAAAATCGTCATGTGTCGCCAAGATAACCTCTTCGACCGAGGTCACGCCTTGGAGCACCTTTCGTCCACCATCCATGCGCAGGGTGGTGAACCCACGCTTCATAGCGGAAGTTTTGATCGAGTTGGAATCGAGTCGATTGATTATCTGTCCTCGCACCTCATCGTCAATGACCAGGATCTCATGAATACCGAGTCGACCGCCGTATCCGCTTCCCTGACAGTGTGGACACTGTGATGTTCCAGGTCGGAAGATCTGACGGCTCGTAATCTTAGCGGGGTCGAGACCGATCTCTTTCAGCTCTTCGTCCGTTATCTCACCTGGAACCTTACAGTGCTTACAGAGTCGTCGCACAAGTCGTTGCGCGACCACGGCGAGGAGACTGGATGATACAAGGAACGGCTCTACACCCATATCGACGAGACGGGTAACCGCTCCAGCGGAGTCGTTGGTATGGAGTGTTGAGAGCACGAGATGTCCGGTGAGCGACGCTTGGATCGCAATCTCCGCGGTTTCACCGTCTCGAATTTCTCCCACCATCACCACATCGGGGTCCTGACGGAGGATAGCGCGCAAACCGCTCGCGAAGGTGAAGTCTATCTTCGAGTTAATCTGCATCTGCCCAACGCCATCGAGTTGGTACTCGATCGGATCCTCTACGGTGAGGATGTTAAGGTCCGGTTTGTTGATGTAGGTAAGGCATGCGTAGAGCGTGGTGGTCTTACCGGAACCGGTTGGTCCAGTTACCAGAACGATACCGTTTGGTTTCTGAAGGAGCTTCTTCATCAGCGCGAGATTACCCGCGTCGATACCGAGTTGGTCGAGATCGAGGACTGCTCCGGATTTGTCGAGAAGACGCATTACGATCCGCTCGCCGAATTGGGTAGGTACGGTCGACACGCGGATATCGACGTCCTTGCCAGCGATCTTCAAGCCGATACGACCGTCCTGTGGAAGGCGCTTCTCGGCGATGTTGAGTCCTGACATTACCTTGACGCGAGAGATGATCGCGGCTTGGAACGATTTATCCTCACTCGCCACGTCGTAGAGAACGCCATCCACGCGGAAGCGAACCTTGAGTCGATCCTCGAACGGCTCGATATGCACGTCGGAGGCTCGCTCTGAGCTCGCCTTGAAGATGATGGCGTTGACGTAGCGAATGATCGGCGCGTCATCGTCATCGGAATCGGTAACGTCAATCTTTAGTTGTGTGGCGAGATCCTCTTCATCCTTGTTCTCGGAGTCGCCTAGATTGTTCGAGCGATCGGACATGAGGCTCGTACGGATCGAGTTAATCGCTTTTGTGACCTCCTCGGGCGATGTCACGAGCACCTTAATCGGGCGCTCATAGCAGACTCGGAGCTGGTCGATCGCCTCCACATTCAATGGATCCGCCGTCGCGACCACGACGTGTGCGTCGTCGCCCCCAACGGGCACCGTTAAAAACTGTCGGCCCCAGGAGCCAGCGATTCGATCGAAATCCCCGCGCACCGGGTCTCGAGGAGGGGATGGATCAGGGAGTCTATCGACGTACTGCATGCCGAGGAACTGCGCGAGTACCTTGCCCTGCGCGCCGTCTGGAATCGTTTGTTCTGTTCCGGTCTGCCCGGCTGATGGCGTGTTCATCGAGATCCTTTCTTAGCCCACGGTCCCTTTCCAAGGTTCATTA
>JAIXPR010000087.1 GCA_027486155.1 Pseudomonadota bacterium
GCACTACAGCCTCCAACCCTCCACACGTGAGCGCGACGACAACACTCGCGGATTTCGCTAAGCTAGCGAGATCTGACGCCCCCTGGCCGTGCAAGGGATCAAGGATAGCGGAGATCGTCTGGCCACGCGCGGTATCTATCAATTCACCTACCATCTCCGCGATGTCAGCCACGCAACGAAGGGGAGCTCCGAGCACAAAACCGATAACAAACTCTATCACGAGCGATAGCGGAGAGATCTCCCCCGACACGGAAACGAGTGGCGACATAAAGAGACTAAATCCTACCGCCAGGAGAAAGCGGGGAAAGAGCGAGAGCGCGTCGCCAATCGGAAGGGATACGACGCACCCAAAACACCTGAGCGCGAGCGCGGCGGACACCAGAGAATCCGTAGGAAGATTCACGGCCCCCTCCGCCCGATCATTTCGATCGCTCGCAATGAACGTTCAAAGAGCGCCGCGACCTCATTCCCGACCCAATCGCCACCCACAAGAGCAAGCGTGAGCAAGGTCAGAACCTTCACGAGATGTGAGACACTCTGCTCTTGAATCTGTGTTACCGCTTGCAGAAGGGCAACGACACCGGATGTGAACGCGATACCGACCATCGGAATTCCCGCGGCAAGGGTCACGAGAATAACACTATCGAGAATAAGCGACTGCATTCCTACCTCACCGATACGCGGCGATAAGACCCTTCGCCAACAAGAGCCATCCATCGGAGGACACAAAGAGAAGAAGCTTGAGAGGAAGGCTCACCGTTATCGGACTCATCATGGTGAGGCCGAGAGCGACGAGGATATTACTGACGACCAGATCGATGACGAAGAACGGTATGAGCAAAATAAACGCGATAAGAAAGCCCTTTTTAATCTCCGAGAGTACGAACGCCGCCATTATCGTCGTCAACGAACGCTCGGCGTTACGCGCTCCCTCTTCTCCCGAGACCGCTAAGCGCTGAAAGGTCTGAAGCTCTCGCTCTCCACAATGTGCTAGGAGGAAGTCGCGCCACGGAAGGAGCGCCTCCTCGCCTGACCTACGCAGCTCGCCGAGTGTTGGAGGCCGCCCGTCGAGGAGTTGAGACCTCTCAAGAGCGGCATGGGTCCTTTCTATTACAGGTTGCATAACCACAAGTGACATCACCATCGAGAGCGCCATCACCAGAGATGCGCTCGGCGCCTGCTGCGTGCCGAACCCGCTACGGAGAAGGCTCAACACGATTGAGAACTTAAGGTAACAGCTACCGATCGCTATCAGGATCGGCACGAGGCCGATCCCCAACGACACGATCAGAAGCGTTTCAGGGGATAACGTTTTCATCTAGCTCCTCCCGCGCTCGACGAGACCTGCGGAGGAATCCGGAGAGCGCCCCTACCATGGTGAAATCTCGACGAACCTCAAAACCAGTTACCTTGATTCCGAGTTCGGAGAACCTCTGCATGATTCTTCGCTGCTCTCGGTCCATTAATGTCACAAGGGTCTGATGAGAGGACTCAACCACAATTCCAACCGCGCCATTCGTTTTCGCCTCAAGCCGACACGAAGCTGAGATCCCCTCATCCTCCGTACTCATACGTACCGCGGCCGGAGAACCCTGAGCGGCTTCAACCTCTACGCGCTGAAGGATCGAGAGCGCGGAAAGAGAGCTCACCGGATCTCTTCGCGAACCCTCCTCACCACGCTCCGGCACCGCCTGAGGTTCTTGAGGAGCAATGTGAGAGCCCGTAGCGGAGTGATGACTCTGTATGCCGCACTGTGCAGCCACCGATCGTTCAACCGGCTCCTGGCGCGGCCGTACATCGTCCCGCTGCTCCCTGTCTACCCGCCGTAGGACGTTCGCCGCGCGTCGCGAAACAGCAAGTTCCTCCACCTCCTCGCCACGTCGCTCCGCGAGAGCCCGCGCTTGAGCGAAGCGCTCTTTGCCCACCATCTTTTCAAACGCGGACGCCATACTCGAGGCCTTAAGTACCTTCGAGATCTGACCTTGCAGCTCTCGAGAGGTGGCGCGTTGCTCATACCGGGCCTTGCACACGACGTCGCACGCCTCGCGAACCCGAAGTAAGGCGGACGCTCGCGTCGATTGAGGGGAACCTCCATCAGTAATCGGCGTTGTCGCGGCTCGAGCGACCTCTCGCCAAAATCGATCTTCATGTCCACGCGCGCGCTCGCGAGCCCGAGCGTCACGAGCATGCGCGTGCGCGAGCGCGATCCTCTCTCGCCGCTGCTCAGCCGCGGCGTGAGCGCTCTTCGTTCGCAAGAGTTCTCCTTGAATCACGCCGCCCTCACTGAGATTGCTGTAGTCTACGAAGGGACGCCACGGCGCTCTCAGCAACCTTCGACACTACCTCAATACGGAGCTGATACCGGGTTACATCCATCTGGAGACGGAGCAGCCCGGTTAGATGGTTGAGGGCGCCAGATGGCGCGGCCGCCTTAGTTGTCGAGGTCGAAAGATACGAGGAGACCTTGTTGACGATATCCTGCCAACCTCCGGTGGTTGGCATCGATGGTGCGGTGAGAATTTCCCCTACCTGCGCGCTCGTGGTCGCCGAAGGGAGAGGTGAAAGCGCCGATCTCATAGGTAGTCCTCCACAAACACCCTGGTATCGGTGATGAGGGACGAAAGTTGTGTAAAAAGTCCCCTGGACCGATCACGAAATGAGTCTTTTCCTGGAGCCGAGTTATCAGTAGGCTAGGAGAGGTAGAGAGAACATCCAACTATCTCTCCTTACACACAAAATTCATCGGGATGTAGCGATGGCTCTTGACCCCTCACTCAACGAAAAAATTATCGATGTAGGCCGACAGGTCTTTGGCGACCTCGGTGACACCGATCCCTCGTTGCTCGATCCCCGCTACCTAAACTCCCTGCTCATGCGGTGGTCTATGGGCCAGCCGGAATTCAAAGTGAACCTCTTCCGGCTCGTTGATGTTCTTCCGACCCTCACATCAAACCAAGCGATAGCTGAGCACGTTCGCGAATATCTCATCCCTCCAGCGAACAAGATGCACCCCTCTCTCGGCTGGTTTATCAGCCTGTGCGAACAACCCCTCCTCGCGAACGTCGCGGCCCTTATGGTCAAGCAGGGAGTGAAGCAGATGGCGAGCATGTTCATAGCCGGCGACTCTCCAACCGCCGCGTTGCCCGTGCTGCGACGGCTTCGCGGCGAGCGGTACTCCTTCACCGTGGATCTCCTGGGTGAATTCTGCGTATGCGAGAAAGAGGCGAACGAATACCTCAATCGATATCTCGACGCGATCGAGACCTTCGGGGGAACCATTCCCTCTTGGAAAGAGGGTCGCCCGATCATAGAGGGGCACCCGGGAGAGATCAGCCCGGTATGTATCTCGGTAAAACTCTCCGCGCTCTACTCCCAAACGAACGCGCTCAACTTTGAGCGAAGCGTTTCGGTCTTAAGCGAGCGCCTCGCCGAGATTGCTCGACGTGTGAGGAGATACGGAGCGCTGATGTACGTGGACGCCGAGGACTCTGGTAATAATTCGATCATCTACGAGGCGTTCAAACGGGTATTCGGCTCCGCGGAATTCATCGACCTTCCCTATCCCGGTATCGTCATTCAAGCGTACGCGAAACATTCCGAAGCTAGGGTCGACGAGATGTTGGCGTTCGCCCGCCAACGTGGCTCACCGATCGCCATCCGATTGGTTAAGGGCGCGTACTGGGACTTTGAACGGGTCGTGAGCAGTCAGAACGATTGGGAGTTCCCGTTGTGGTCGAAGAAACAATCCTCTGACGCGCACTACGAGCACCTGTCGAGGAAACTCCTCGACAACCACACCCTCTGCTTGCCAGCGTTCGGATCGCAC
>JAIXPR010000270.1 GCA_027486155.1 Pseudomonadota bacterium
GAGAAGAAGGAAGGAGGCGACGCTCCACATAAGCGCAAAGGCTCCGCACACAACAGCGAGTACCACCGGGGTCGCTATCAGAGCCAGGAACGTGGCGCCCGCGATCAGTGCGCTCTGGGCCGCCAGCTCAAAAAATTGTGAGGGACGAGATATCCAACCTCGTTCAACAAGGTTAGCTAGAATGGTCGCATGCACCTCTACGCCGAAGATCATCGGAGGGCCGAAAGGGGTTTGATAGGAGTCCTTTTGAGCGCCCCCGATATCAGATCTCATAGAGAGTCCCACGATAACGAGGGCCTCCCTCAACAACTCCTTCGTTGCCGGAAGTGGGTCCTCCAAGACCTCCCAGAACGAGATGACCGGTATCGTTCGTCCCGGGCCGTAGTAGCGAATGAGGTCGCGGGGACCGGGCAGGCCTGGTGAATTGGGCCTCAAACCTGCGGCGGCCTCGCCGAGCGTCGGAAACCCTCGCTCCTGCTCAGAGCGGGCCGCCGGAAAGTGACGTATCGTACCGCGGGTGTCTTGCAATCCTATCAGCGCCTCGCGTGAGGCCTTGCGAAACGGTTCGTATGGCCGATCAAGCTCCTCAAGTTGATAGCCACCCCCTTGATTTCCTATAGTGCGCACGGTTGACTCGACGGCTATCACAGAGGGGATGCTCGCGAGAGCCTCCGCAAGCTCTTTATCGGCATCGGGATCAGAGGAGGCTCCGGTGAAGAGGATATCAAACCCGACCCGCTGTACCCCCAGTTCCCTTAATTTCCTCAAAAGTTTCGCATGAAGAGCTCGAGGCCACGGTTTGTCGAATGACACGTTGAGCTCTCGATAGCTCGGTTCATCGATCGCGATAACCGCGATGTGAGGGGGCGGCGCGACGCGGCCTCGCACCTTCATCCACTGGTCTGAGACGCGAAACTCGAGGTCTCGAACGATGGAGGTTGAGAGGATCAGCGAGCTACACAATCCTATCCCGAGAGCGATGCCGATACGCGCGAAGAGTTTCATATCGGGTTACTACCATCGAAGGGTGGTGTGGCGCCACGGCCATTGCGTTACGAGTGATGTAGGATTTCGCCCCCGGATTGGTATGGCGCGAGGGCTTTTCTTGTCTTTGCGCTGGGCCCGCGCCGCAATAGTGTCTAGTGGGGCTACCGGGGCTGGGCTAGACTTCGCGCCGTAGCTCTTTCTGACGGGGTAGCCTCATGAAGAAACTCATAGCCATAGTCTGCTCTCTCTTGGTTTGTGCCGGTCCTGTCGAGGCTGATGTGTCATCGGTCGGCTCGGTATTCTCGATGCAGGGAAGTGCTCTTGTGCGTCGGAAGGGCGCCGATCTACCGGCCAAAGAGGGTATGAACCTTGAGGCGGGCGATGAGGTCGTGGTGGATGACCCGGGGAGGATCGCTCTCGCGCTATCGGATGGGTCGTACATCAGACTTGCGGCCAGTTCTCGGTTAACGCTCTCCGCCGCTGACAAGAAGGTTGGGCTACTTGAGGGGGCTCTTCACTTCTTCAGTCACTCCGAGCAACATCCCACCGTGGTCACTGAGCATGTAACGGCGGCTATCCGAGGCACGGAGTTCACCTTGACCACCGACCGAGGGTCCACAACGATCGCGATGATGAGTGGAAGTGTGCAAGGGATGAGTGAGGGCGGTCTCGCGGATCTCTCAGGGGGGCAGGGGGCCCGCTTCGCCAAGGGCAGGTCCCCGCAGGTCTACGCCCTCTTGCAGTCGGACCGAACCGTTCAGTGGAGCGCTTTCGTTCCTCTTTTCACCGAGGGAGATATCTCGTCAGCGGATGTGTCCGTTGAGGGGCGCGCGATGCGACTTGTGGCGGAGGGAAAGAATCGAGATGCTCTTAACCTACTTCCGACCCACGAACGGCGCTGCTCGATGGCCGGAGTTGTTCGAGCACGGATCCTCATCTCGCAAGGTGATACGACACAAGGTGTAGGTTCCCTCGAGAGGTGCGTGAACGAGGGAACTGACGCAAAGATTATCTCGGCAGCCGCCTCTACGTTATCCGCTGTGAAGCTCGCGCAGGGCGCGGGTGATGAGGCGCGTTCGTTAGCGAGTAAGGCCATCACCGCGGACCCTGGAAGTGTTTCGGCTCGGTTGGCACTCTCGTTCGCCCTGCAAGACAAGGGGGATCTCGATGGAGCGTTAGCGGCGGTTACCGATACCACAGTGGTGAGCGAGGATCTCATCGCGAGACGGGCTGAGGTGCTCTTCATGTTCGGGCGTGTGCCCGAGGCCCGCGCGATCCTTGAGACGCTACGCAACCGTTCTTGGTACGCGGAAACGGTGTACGGCTTCGTCTTAATGGGGGATCGCTCCTTTGATGAAGCCGAAGGGGCGTTCACACGAGCGACTGAGATGGAACCAGGGGCGGGACTTCCGCAGATGGGGCTCGGACTTGTTGAGGTTAATCGTGGTAACTTAGTCGAGGGGCGAAGCCGCTTTGAGCGCGCTACCGTGCTTGAGCCATCAAGGTCCCTCTACCGGAGTTACCTCGCCAAGAGCTACTTCGAGGCCGACACTTACGACCCGGCCGAACCGGAATATGCTCGCGCAATCGAACTCGATCCGAACGATCCAACGCCGCATCTCTATCGAAGCTTCATGCGCCTGGCGGAGAATAAGCCCGTTGAGGCGCTCCGTGATATTGAGGCCGCGCGGGATCTCTCTGATAAGCGTGATGTCTACCGGTCTAAGTTTCTTCTCGACGAGGATAGCGCTACGCAGAGCGCGTCGCTCTCCCGAGTGTACCGAGAGCTAGGCTTTGAACAGAGGGGGCGCATCGAGGCCGTGTCAGCGATATACGATGACTACCAAAACGCGAGCGCTCATCGATTACTCTCGGAGACGGACATGGCTGTTCTGACCGCTCCGAGCGCCCTCTCAGAGCGTCGCATAGCGGATCTCTTCTCCCCTCTAAGTATCAACGTCGCCGATTCGATCGGAACAAATGTCTCTCTGAATGAGTATTCATCTCTTTTCGAGCGAGATGGATGGCGTACCGGTATCACCGGTAACTACTCGAGCTACGATGACCAGTTTGTTGAGGGTATTTTAAGCGCGAATAAGAGTGGCAACGTACTCACGGCCTTGACCGCGAGCGGAGTTCACGGTGATGGCGCGATCGATGATCCGAGAAGCAATGAAGGACGGGCGGGTATCTCGGTGCAAGCGCAGCCGACCTGGGGCGATCGCTTTCTCGGAGAGCTGCGAGGGGTGTTTTACGATAGCGATCAGACCGAGGAGAACAACACCTTCGCCAGCGGCACCTTTAACGGATCGTATCTGCACAAATTCTCCCCGGAGACCTCCTTTATCGCGCAAACATCCTACCGCCGCGGCAAGGATCGGCTTACTCGTCCCGAGGACAACTCTGATATTCACTTCACCTCACCGGATGGCTCGCTCGATGAATTCGCGGCCGCTCGCTACGAACAGAAACAGTCTCAATACGAATCAGCCGCGGAGAATGAGTTGCAGGTGATCGACACAACCGGCATCGTCACCTCTGTCCTGACCGGAAGGTACTCAAACTACGACCTCGACGCCTACGACCATTCCTTGTTGCTCAACGATGATCTTGAGATTCTGGACGACCTCGGTGTGGAGTTTGAGAGCGCGGCGCAAGGGGACGTTGTCACGAGTGGTGTCGACTACCTGGCGACGGTCAGAGCCACCGATTCTCTGAGCCTCAACGTTGGTGCTGATTACTCCCATGTAGGCTTCTCGGCGAGACAGGAGTCCCCCTTTGTTGAGGATGACCAATACAATGAGAAGTTGACCCCGCAGGGCGGTATCGTGTACCGGCCAAGTAGCGCCTTCATGGCTCGCGTAGGATACGGACAGAATCTCGGACGAAGCTCCTTTAGCTCGCTGGCGAGCGTTGAACCGACCCTCATCGGTGGTATCACTCAACGGTATCAGGATAACAATCCAGGTGTGATCGCCGAGAACTTCGGAACGGGTATCGATTTTCAACCGTGGCGCTCCACGTATATCGGAGGTGAGTGGGTCCGTCGGTGGCTCGATGAGCCTCGCGTACCCGCGATCTACGCCGCGGATATCGATTTTGAGAACGCGACCGTGACAACCGATGTTGAGTACGCCGATCGAGAGGGGGTGGATATTCAGCAGGACTTTGTCTCGGCGTATGTCTACCAGATAGTCACCGATAAGTTTGTGCTCGGTAACGATTACCGCTACGCGCGTAACACGGTTGGATTCCCCGATGATTCGTTCGTGAAGACTCAACGCAATCGAGCCTTCGGCCGCTACTTCTTCACCTCGATGTTCTTCGCGCAGAGCGGCGCGACCTACCTCTATCAAGACCGCACTGGATACGAATTTGAGGGTGTGCCGAATGGGAGCGACGCGGGATGGTTATTCGATGCCGCTCTTGGATATAGACTTCCTACTCGACACGGTTTCATCACTGCGGGGGTGAACAATATCTTTGGTCAGAACTTCGTTCTTGAGCAGGCCGTGTTTAACGATAACGCGATCATCATCAACGATCCGATCTTTGAGCTCGCGGCGAGGATTAATTTCTAGGAGATCGGTATTTCCAGCCGTCGGTGGTTGGAGGGGCGGCTTCTTTGCTATGTTGATCGAATAGCTACGTCTTAGGACACAGCGCCAAAGCCCCGTCCTTGAGACAGTATCGCTGACATCCATCGGGAATGGTAATCGTGGTCTTCCCATTGACTCGATAGGGAACTCCCTGAGTGTTCGTTAGCTTCACGGTGACGTTCTTCCCGTAGGAGCATCCAGGCTTTGAGAATCGGGCGAGGTTGGCGTATCCGTTTCCGGGGCCGAAGTCCTGTCCCGTTTCTCCGTTCACCGTGATAACGGTATCGGCCGGTGTGGCATGTATAGCCAATTTGTCGTTGCTATCTGAGATCGGTTTCCACAGGAACGCTTCAATCTCTCCAGCGAACTTCTGAGCGGCGCTCTCCTGGAGGGCTGAGTAGCAGGTGTAGATGAGCGAGGCGTCGCATCCATCCCCCTCAACACGTCCGTACCCCTGATTGAGAAGGGTCTCGGAGTAGCTCTTGCCGCTCGCGGTGAATACCTGTCCTACCATAGCGGTACTGGTTGAGATGGTGGTCGTGCAGAGTTCAGAGGCCGGAAAGAATACCGCGTCCTCTTTCGCGAGCTCCTCAAGGGTTCTTTTCGCTCCGCTTTGAATCGCTTGGTTGTAGGGCACGCCGAGCCCATGAAGTTTGATCAAGATCGGACCACCCTTGGTTGGAGAGAATATCAGGAGGTTCGCTCCGGCAACGGTCACTTTACCCGTGATTCCTCCCTTGGGGTCTACTGGATTATCGAGCTCGGCGTTGTTGACCGTGCCGCAGTCAGTGCGAAATGGCTCCAGCTTCACTTCCGCTGTGTCGTCACCTGGTGAATCGGTCGAGTCATCCTCTTTTTTTACGCATCCAGATGAGAGCGCGAGGGTTGCGACAAGAGAGAGGGTGAGCAACGTACTGGTCTTCATAGTAAAACCTCATGAGCGTCAGGCGAGCATCGAGCGCCGTGCTATGCGGGACCGAGCTCGCATAGGTGTTATGCTACTGAGAGCGCGCGCGTGCTGTTAGTCACCGGCATTGTTTTCAGGTGGTTAGCTGGCTTGAGGGGACGACGTGCTAGAAGGCTGGATAGCTGTTGAGGAGGGTGTTGGAACCGGTAAGGATCTCGACGGTTTGGAACCTGGATGCTACCCTCAGGGTGAACTTTTCATAGGATCTCGCTCGTGTTGTATCATCTCCTCTACTCCCTCCACGACACCTACAGTTGGCTTAACGTCTTTAAGTATCAAACCTTCAGGAGCATGTTGGCGTTCCTCGTCGCCTTCGTGTTCGTGCTGGTTTTGCAACCGGTGTTCATTCGGTGGTTGCAGACCCGCGGAGTTGGTGGTCAACCGATTCGCGAAGATGGCCCGAAGGCGCACGAAGGTAAGCGTGGCACTCCAACGATGGGCGGTATGGTAGTGGTTGCCGCCGTACTTCTCTCGACCCTGCTGCTCGCTGATCTCACCAATCTCAAGGTGTGGATGACCGTGGCGATCCTCGTCGGGTTCGCGTACCTCGGATTCGTTGACGATTGGCGAAAGATTGAGAAGCAGGATTCCAAGGGGCTCTCTGAGCGTGGGAAGCTGATCGTTCAGTTTTCTCTCGGCGGTGGCGCCGCATTGCTGCTCTCTATGCTCGGATTTTCGACCGACCTCCATGTTCCATTCACCAAGGATCTCGTCCTTCCTCTCGGCGTGGTCGGATTTATCCTCTTCACCTCGTTCGTGCTTACCGCTACCTCTAACGCCGTCAATTTCACCGATGGTCTCGATGGCTTGGCGATCGGACCGGTCATGACCGTGGCGGGAACGTACGCGATCTTCGCCTACCTCGCCGGTAACGCGAAATACGCTGATTATCTTGGTATCCCATATGAAAGTGGTGCAGGCGAGCTTACGATTGTCCTGTCGAGCATGTTCGCCGCTGGGCTTGGGTTCCTCTGGTACAACACCTTTCCCGCACAGGTCTTCATGGGTGATACCGGCTCGATGGCGCTTGGTGGCACGTTGGGTTTCATCGCGGTGCTGGTGAAGCAGGAGCTCATCTTGGTGATAGCTGGCGGAGTCTTCGTGATGGAAGCGGCTTCAGTGGTTATTCAGCGGTACTACTACAAGTTCACCAAGCGAAGGGTGTTTCGCATGGCGCCCATTCATCACCACTTTGAATTGGCTGGGTGGGCGGAGCCCAAGATCATCGTTCGGTTCTGGATTATCTCGATCGTTCTGGCGATGGTCGCCCTTACATCTCTGAAGCTTCGATGAAGAACCTTCGTGAAACCCTAGAAGATATTCGCGCGAACGGCACGCGGGTCCTCGTCGTGGGGCTCGGCATCAGCGGCATCGAGAGCGCCCGTTTTCTCGCCCATCGTGGGCTTAAGGTCGTCGTTGTTGAGAAGAGCTCAGAGGAGCAGTTCCGGGCCACCTCGAAGTTTTGCGCGGAGCTTCCGTCGCTTCAAACGCTCGGGGTCGAGATTGTTTTCGGCGTGGATGGAGAGCGAGTGGCTCCCCACCTTAACGACATCGCGCTCACCGTTCTGAGTCCGGGTGTCCCACTTGAATCGGCGATTGTGGGAACGCTTCGACGCCACGGTATCCCCTATGTGGCGGAACTTGAGTTAGGGATAGAGCTTCACCATGGTAAGGCGCTGGTCGTCACGGGAAGTAACGGGAAGAGTACGACATCATCACTTATCGACCACATCCTTCGGCGAGGGGGAGTTCGGTCGTATCTCTGTGGCAACATCGGAGTTCCGGTCATCTCGAACGAGGAACTCCTGCGGGAGCTTCACGTTGAGGGTGCGACCTTAGTTGTCGAGGCATCGAGCTACCAACTTGAGGCGAGCGCTTTCTTGAAGCCTCACGTAAGCGTGGTCCTCAATATCAGTGAGAATCATCTTGAACGTCACGGATCGCTCGAACGTTACGCGGCGTCAAAGGAGCGCTCGACACGTCTGCAAACCGCCGAAGATCTCTTCGTGCTGAACGCTGACGACCCGATGGTTGTGGCGATGGGGCACCGTTCTCGAGCCGCTAAGGCGGTTTTTGGGACCGCGGGGCAGTTGGAGCTCGCCAAGCTCTCATCCAGGTGGGCGCAGATCTCGTGCCACAACGAACGCGCTCGGAAGATAGTCGTGTCGCGAGAGGGTATCCTTGAGGAGTATTCAACCGATCAGGTCAACCTCCTCGGGCTTCACAATCGATACAACATGGCGGCCGCTATCCTCGTCGCTCGGCATATGGGTGTTTCTCAATCAGATGTGCAGGCCGGTTTAGAGTCCTTCCTCCCCTTAGAGCATCGCCTTGAGGTTGTTCACCGCGCTGGTGAGCGGGTCGTTATTAACGATTCGAAGTCCACAACGGTAGCTGCGTCGCTTGCGGCGCTCTCCACCATCGTTGAACATTATCCTTCATCACCTGTAGTATTGATGATAGGTGGGCTCTCAAAAGCTGGTTCGTGGGCTCCGCTCCTGAACGCGATCACGTCGAGTAGCGCGAACAGCGGTATTTCAGTTGTGTGTTTCGGCAAGGATGGGGCTCTCTTAGCGAACCACTGCCGGGCAGCGGGAATCTCCCATAGTGTCGCCCCTCATCTTAGCGAAGCTACATCCCAAGCCTTGTCGATGATCGGTGAGGCAGGGATCGCGCTTCTCTCTCCCGGATGCGCCAGTTTCGATGAATTTAAAGATTTTGAGCATCGAGGTGCCGTGTTTAAGGCCTGCGTTCGGGATGCGTTACGCGGGGAAGATAGGGTATCGCTATGAGGATATTGATTACGAACGACGATAGTCACCGCTCTCCGCTGCTTCAGTTTGCTATCTCCTATTTCTCTCGCTTCGGAGATGTCTCAATCGTGGTTCCGCTTCACGAGCAGAGCTGGACGGGAAAATGCGTCACCCGTTTTGATCCCGTTCACGCACAGGAGGTGGAGCTTTTTGGTCGGAAAGCCTATACGGTATCCGGTCGCCCCGCCGATTGTGTCAACGTGGGGGTCTACAATCTCTTGGATCAGAAGCCCGATCTTGTGGTGTCCGGTATTAACGCTGGCTTTAATATGGGGATCGGATTTGTGTTGTCCTCCGGTACGGTGGGGGCTTGCTTGGAGGCCAATCTCGCTGGAATTCCCGCTATCGCGCTCTCCCAAGCGTTTGACGTGGCGACCCGTGACGAGTATGTGGTCGATTATATGATCTCCGAAGCTCGAATGGCGGTGTTTGATAGGCAGATCACCGCGATCTTAGATAGATCGATCGGCGTGCTCTTTTCTGACGCGTATAAAAATGAGGTCCTCTCGACCCCGATTACCTGGAACATAAATTTTCCATTCGCCCTTACAGACCCGCAGATCGTTCGATACGCTCCGTTAGGCACGGCTCGCTACGGCCGTTGTTTTGAAGAGGAGCAAGGGATTACAGAACCGATTCGGACCTTCCGTCACGCGGCTTCCGAGGTTGTTCTTGACCACAATCCTCACGTCGATAGCACCGTAGTGCGGGCTGGGTGCGGCACCGTCTCCGCCATAGACCTGTGGGCGCTTAGCGGTGAGAAGCCCAGAGAGCTCGTGTCTCGTGTCGCTGTCGCGCTCTCGGCGTGATTTATCCCTTACATGCCTCGGCAAAGGAACGGCGTCCAAGCCGTCACCCGGTCTTTGTTCGTGTTGTTAGCTTTTCCAAGACGCGCGCTCCCAACGGCAGCGCGCGTGGAGAACTATTGATTCAGAGAGCTTCTGACCGCCTGACGTAAGAGGAAGCTTCTCTTCGCTCCGTCGGTAACCTCGACGAGGTTGTCGTAGAGCTTCGGATCAACGAGAAGCGCCCCGAGTGTTCCTGTGCCATGGGCCAAGGCATCAGAGGTGACCTTGAAATTCTCGGCCGCCTTTGAGAGCGAGGTGAGGATCTCTTGAACCTTGGTTGATACCGTTCCTGGCGCGACCGGTGTGTAGATTAGATCATGCAGGAGTCCCTTGCCCTCTCGCGCTTCCTTGAGGAGGAGTGCGAGGTTCTGACTTGCGGCTGATACGTTGTGGGATGTTTCGTAAAGCTCATCCACCGTTTTCTCTCCCGCGTCTGAGTAAATGAGGGCGTGCAGGAGTCCCTTGCCCCCACGGATCTCCTTAAGAACATCCGCAACATCTTGACCAGCGGACGTAACGCTATTCATCATCTTCTTTCCGTCGGCCTCAGAGTAGATGAGGCGATGAATAAACCCGTTCTCGGTTTTTACGGCGTTTGCGAGCTCAGCGATGTTGCGCGAGGCTGACGCGATGTCTCTGAAGGTGTCCGGCGAGAGTCCATCAAGGGACTTGTTGATTCGCTCGGTGATCTGCGAGGTGTTATCGACGGCGGCCTGCGCCCGAGTGAGGATCTGAGCGAAGTCCGCGATCTCGGCGGAGGGGAGGCGAGAACCGGTTGGCGCGGCTTCCTCCACGTTCCCTGGTGTCAGGCTGACGTACCGGTCTCCAAGTAGCCCCTGTGTGTCGATAATCACCGTACTATCCGCCTTCACCTGATCGAGGTAGCGATCGTTAATGAGCAGCGTGACGTGGACCTTGTAGTCTTTGTGCGCTCTATCGAATGACACTTCAGCTACGCGTCCGATAGGGATACCTCCAAGCCGAACTGGGGCCCCAACAGAGAGCCCCTTCACGTCCTTGAAATAGGCGTGATACTCGCTCTGTTTGGCAAATATCTGGCGCTCTCGACCCATGATTAGGATGAGGGCTCCCACCAAAAAGAGGCTGGTAAAGACGAAGATGCCAGCTTTGAGCTCATTACGTAGTTTCATACCGCTTCCTTCCATGAACCTGAGACAAAATCTCGTACGAGTGGGTTGTTCTCTGAAACCTCAGCGACCGGGCCATCCGCCGCGATTACGCCCTGACTGAGCAACATCCAGCGGTCAGATACCCGTCGGGCGCTCTGAATGTCGTGCGTTACGACGAGGGAGGTGATCTTCTGCTCTTTCGCGAAGGTGATGATGAGATCATCGATCATCCTGGTTGAGGTCGGATCGAGTCCTGTCGTGGGCTCGTCGTAGAGCATGATCTTTGGGGATGTGGCGAGCGCGCGCGCGAGGCCGATCCTTTTTCGCTGTCCTCCTGAGAGTTGCGAGGGAAGTTTACTCTCGATACCGGGTAATCCGACCATACGAAGTCGCTCCTTCACGATGTGGTCGAGCTTATCCTCATCCTTTTCTCCACGTTCGCGGAGACCGTAGGCGATGTTCTCAAACACAGAGAGGGAATCGAAGAGCGCGGCTCCTTGGAAGAGCATCCCGGTGTTCACTCGAAGCGCGGTGAGGTCTGGGCCCTCAAGATCGGCTACCTCCTGTCCCATCACCCGCACGGAGCCCTCGGCTTGGCGAACAAGTCCGATAATCAACTTGAGAATGATCGTTTTTCCAGCGCCGCTCGGGCCGAGGAGCGTGGTGACCTCTCCCGGCGCCAGCGCGAAGTTGAGCCCACGGTGTACGTGGTTCGCGCCAAAGCGCGTGTGCACGTTCGTAAACTCAACGGTTGGTTGTGAGGTGGTTGTCATTTGAACTTAATGATGATCAGCAGTTTGGTGAAAAAGAAGTTGGAGATAAATACCATAAGGGAGCCGGTTACCACGGCCGCCGTGGTCGTAAGACCAACGCCCTCAGTGCCGCCTCGGCATCGGAGTCCCTTAAAGCACGCGATCGACGCCACGAGGAGCCCAAACCCGCAGCTCTTAATAAGCCCATCGGTCACGTCCCGAATTTGCACGGCATAAAGGTACGAACGGTAGTATTGGTGAGCGGTTATCCCGAGCTCGAAGACCCCGACGATTGCGCCGCCGAGAATACCGATGATAACCGCCAGTCCGGTCAGAAGTGGCATCGATATCGTTCCGGCGACGATCCGAGGTGTCACAAGCCGTCGGATCGGATCTCCTCCGAGGGAGCGGATCGCGTCTACCTGTTCGGTTACTACCATCGAAGCGATCTCAGCGGCGATACCGGCACCGACTCGTCCGCATACCATCACAGCGGTGAGAACGGGACCGAGCTCTCGGGCCAGCGCGAGTCCAACGAGGTTTCCAACGTAGTTTTTCGCTCCGAACCGGTGAAGTCCGTAGGCAGTTTGAAGAGCGAGCACCATTCCGGTGAAGACCGCGGTAAGGAGGACGATCGGGATCGAGCTCACCCCCATCAGAATGATCTGACGACACACCTCGCGGAGGTTGATGCCGTGCTTGAGGATGTCTCGGACGACATCCAGCAGCAGGAGCGCGTACGCCCCGAGCGCTTGAAGGAGATCCCTAGCTTTCTGCACGAGGCTGCTCCTGTGATGGAACAAGGGTAGCGACGAGGTTCTTCGCAAGCGAGGAGCTCACCTCGGAGAACTTTGCTGTTTCGTCCGATGAGGGCTTTAGATGGGTGCTCCCTTTCCAGACGACCAGATCGGTGATGCAGTCGTTTTGATGGAAGGTATAGATCGACATAATAAAAGGGTCGACATCCATCGTTCCGTGTACGATGGAGTGTAGGGTCTTTACCGAGTTGAGGGTCTCAGGCTCTTGGCTCATCACGGTTAGGTCCATCACCCCGACGAGCAGTTGCCTCGTGGTCGCTTGAAAGGTGAACTTCTCGGGAATGGAGCAGTCCTTTACTGTGGTAACGAACATCGGACCGAGATCACTCTGGCAGGTGTAGATATTCGGGCCATGCGAGGAGTGCTGCTTATCACACTGAACCTCCGCAACCTGGGGAGGGGCGAGGGGAACTGAAACTGGTGGGGTGGAGGAGCCCGAGGAGCACCCTGTCAACGTCGCCAGTAGCATTAGAAATGAGGTGCTAGCACCACGGAACAAAACGGGATACATGATACTTATCCACCTGTTTTTACAATGGGCTGAACTTACCGCAGCGGGGAAAGAACACGCAACCGTTTAAGGCCGGTTTAAGACCGGTTTCACGCCGATTGCCTGTCGGATTTTGACGATAAAACCCCGATTGCGTCCCTGAAGTGGCACATGGCGTAACTAATGGACGTTACATGATTCATTTGCACAACGTTTCCAAGTTCTATCCCCCGGACCAGACCGCCCTCAAAGGGGTCGACCTCAAGGTCGCTGAAGGGGACTTTCTCTTCATCGCGGGCGCAAGCGGAGCGGGCAAAAGTACCCTTTTGAAGCTTCTGTTCGGGGCTCAGCGCTGCACGACGGGTGAGGTGCTCGTCGGGGGGCGAAATATGGCCTCTATCGGGCGGGATGGGATCGCCTCGCTCCGTCGGGAGATCGGGGTGGTGTTCCAGGACTACAAGCTCCTCCCTCGTCGAACGGTGTTGGATAACGTGGGGTACGGTCTCGAGGTGCTCGGCGTAGGAATTAAGGAGCGTCGTCGTCTCGCTCTCCTCCTGTTGCACGCCATGGGGCTTGAGGATCGGGCTGACGCCTACCCGGTAACCCTCTCCGGAGGAGAGCAGCAGCGTGTCGCTATCGCGCGGGCCCTTATCCGCAAGCCTCGCCTCATTCTCGCCGATGAGCCGACCGGAAACCTCGATCACGAGATGAGTCGTCGGGTCTTTGATCTCCTTCTTGAGGCGAACGCCGCTGGGGTGACCGTGGTGGTGGCGACGCACAATCTGGGTATGATCGAGGAGCTCAATAAGCGAAGTATCGTTTTGGATCGTGGAAAGATCATCGGAGACTTCTCTCAGGCGACCTCATTCCGGGGGACACAGTGATTCCGGGCGGCAAAAGATTCCGGGGGGCAAAATGACACCGAAAGAGCGATCAACGATCGGGCTTCAGAAGATTTGGACCGAGGGGCAGGGGGTTGAAAAGGTCTCCTTTTTCGCGGTTGTCGGGCATGTGACTCGCCGCGCGATCGAAAATCTGAGGCGCGCGCGCATTACGAGCTCGCTCACGGTCGTCACGATCGCCGTGGCTCTCTCCGTGTTAAGTTTCTTCGCCCTGATCGTTGGAAATTGCGCCGACTCCGTGCAGCGTGAGAGCGGCGACATGATGGTAATGATCTTCTTGCGAGATTCGGTAACCCCGATAGAGGTCGATGATATCAAAAAGGGGTTAAGTGATCTCACGAAGGGGCTGCCGGTGTCCTATATGGACAAGTCTGCGGCGCTGGCATCGTTTCGAACGATGCTCGGAGATGACGCGAGTATGCTCGAGGGGATCGACGCGCAAAATCCCCTCCCGGCATCGCTCAACATCACGATTACCGATCCTCGGCAGGCGGATAAGCTCTTCGCCGACGTATCGGAGCGGTTAGCCTCAAGCACCTTTATCGATTCTATTCGTTACAGCAGAAGCGGTGTGCAGCAGCTCAAGAAGCTCCTGCGCATCGTGGAGGTCGGTGGCACGGTCGGTATCTGTTTCCTTCTCGTCATCACCGGATTCATCATCGCTAACACGATCAAGCTCGCGCTCTACAATCACCGCATGGAGATCGAGATAATGGAGTTGGTTGGAGCCCGCCGAGGCTCGATCTACGCGCCGTACATGTTAGAGGGGTTGGGGCAGGGGGTTCTCGGTGCGTGCATCGGTATCGGTTTTGTGTTCTCGGTGTATCTCCTGATCTCTCATTCGATGGCGCAGAGCGAGCTGCTTCAGATGGTATTCCCGACCTTTCACTTCCTTCCGGTTAATATCCTCGGTGGGATCGTGATCGCCGGCGCGTTGGTTGGTATGGGGGGAAGCTTCCTCGCCGTTCGACGCTTTCTTGCGGAGCAATAGCGATGCTGATGCATTGTTCACACGGTGATGCACGGATATGGCGCAGAGCGGTGTGTCTCTTCGCGCTGGTGGTCGCCGTTGTGGTCATGCCCTGTAGCTCCTTTGGAGAGGATGAGGAGCTTATCGCCAAGCTACAAAAGATAAAAGCTGACGTTGAGGGTGCCGAGAGTGAGATAGCGCGGATGAAGGGCGAGTTTAACGCGCTCCTCGCCAAGCGTTCGCAATTAGAGGAGTCGCTCAAAAAGATTAAGGACGAGGACCGGGCCATTCAAAAGAAGATCGGGGATCTCAAGGAGCGGGCGGTGGTGCTCTCTGGAGAGGTGACCGTGTCCGAGCAGCGCGCGATGGAGCAGCAGCGCAAGATTCGATCTCGTCTCAAAGCGATGTACATTAATACCTCGGTATCGGCGAGTCCGGTGATGGCCGGCCAGGCCGCTCGGGGAGATCTCGAACGGCTGTCGCTCTATGCTCGCAAGGTTCGGGATTTCGATGCCCAGCTTTTTAAGGATGCGTCCGACGCCGTCGCGACTCTGCTGGTGAGCCGCGCCGCGCTTGAGGGGGCGCTGACCGCTGAGGAGAGGCTTCGCGAGGAGCTCGTCGCTAAGCGCAAGGATGCGGAGCGTGAGGCCTTGAAGATAAAGGGTGTGAGCGATGAGTTGGTCGCTAAACAGAGAGCGGCGCAGGATTCCCTTGCGCTGTTGCAGAGCGAGGCGAAAAAGGTCGAAGACATGATCGCCTCGCTGACCTCCGGTGAGGAAGAGGAGGAAGAGGAAGAGGATGAAGCCCCTCCCGGAGAGCCAACCAGGTCTCCCTCTGATGACGTTATTGTTCCCCCCGTTGTCGCTCCCAAGGATCTGGTCCATCCGAGCCTCTTCGATCGAACTGTCAAGGTTTCAGCCCCGGTTAAGGGCGAGGTCTTGCAAACGTTCGGTCGCTCCAAGCTGACCAACTTCGCCGACATGGTGCGAAGCAAGGGGATCGAGTTTTCCTCACAGGCGGGGAGCGACGTTCACGTCGTTCAACGAGGCAAGGTTGTCTTCGCCGGGGAGATGCCTGGATACGACCAGGTGATCGTGGTTGAGCACGGGGGTCGAAGTTTCTCCCTCTACGGGCGTCTCGGATCGGTCGCCGTCAAGACCGGAGATATCGTGGATCAGGATCAGTCGATAGCGACTACCTCGGCGCCCGACGCGAAGGGGAGAAATTTCTATTTCGAGATCCGAAAGAACGGCTCACCGGTGGATCCGGAAACGGTTTTGGTGAGGGTGTCGCGGTAGGATTGTATGGAGCCGCAAGAGAGCGGCCAGTGTTAATCACTTACAGCCTCTGAACGGCTAGATCGATGTGCGGGTTACTGATGACAACGAGAACAAAAATCATCGCAAAGGAGGTATGCTTTGGCCTTGCTCTGCTCGTGGTGTTGGTCACGCCGTTCCTGTTTGGTCTCCAAAATAATCGTTACCACGAAGACGAGGGGATTTGGATATACACCTCCCAGTATTTTAAACTTTTATTTATCGACAGGGACGTCCATAATTCCCAATGGCGAGTATGGTGGGCATATGATCAGCCATCGTTGGCGCGCTACATCATCGGACTTTCTCTCTATATCCAGGGCGGTGAGGAGCGATTCGCTGAATTTGTTGGCATGGTTGGAAAGAGTGTGGGGGAAGGTTTTGATTGGGCCTCGTTCGACGGTGCGTCGCGAATCAGCGACATGCTCTACGTAGCAAGACTACCCATGGCTATCCTAGGTGGAGTCACCTGTGTCGGGACCTATGTAGTGGGTTCGCTCCTTTTTAATCGCTGGACGGGTGTTCTTGCCGCACTGCTTTTAGCTTGCAATCCTTTGATGCTTGAATCCTGCCAAAGAGCAATGGCTGACTCTCCTCTTGTTTTTTTTATGGTTGGCAGCATACTGCTCATGATTCTCTTCAACCGATCTATCATAGGTCAGCGGTATTTTTCTGCTTTGATCCTCTCCCTGCTCATAGGGGGGAGTGTTGCTTTGGCAACTAGTAGCAAACTTAACGGCGCTCTGGCGGGTATTGTTTTCGGAGTCAACACGCTCCTACTACTTTTCTCGCAAATCGAAAAAATGCGCGCAGCAGATAGCACCGTAAACCACACTTCTAGAGTCGCTCCAATTCACGATGTCCCAGTCGTTTCCGGGAGTATCCTTATCGGTTTCGTGGCGTCGCTAATACTTTTTATTGCGTTGAATCCATATCTCTACACTCGGCCGGTACGAGGAGTGCAGAAAATGATTGAGAGTCGGATGAGTACGGTGGATAAACAGCAGCGCAGATTTCATGGTAATGCGATCCGCACGGTGGGTGAAAAGTTTAACTTCGTGTTCAGTCGGTCTCTGTACGACAAGCGATACACAACCTTGCGGAGTAAGTCAGGACTTCCCCTCGACTTCATTCTATTTTTGGCCGGGTTTGGTGTTCTTCTGTATTCGGAGATCCGGCACATCCTCAACCATCGGAGTGTCTCCCCCAAAGCCCTTGCGTTATCGTGGATCGTTGTCACATATCTTGGAATTATTGCGTGGATACCTCTCGATTGGGGGCGGTACTACCTTCCGGTTGTGCCTTGCGTCGCAGTCATGTGTGGCTACGGACTAGAAAGATTCGGCGCGGCGGCCTATTCATTTGCACGGCGTCGGCGGAGTTTCTGATGGACGGATGTCTGGTGCAGGCCAACTTTCATGGGATAGAGGGGGACCCCTCAAACTCATAGATACAGGCTGACAACTAATACCTGTTTTTGGATGCATCGAGGTTCATAGCTTTCTCCTCTCTGTCTACTGCGTGGAGGGACTATGATTCAAGCAACGGCTTGGAGGGGCTCGGCATGTGCGGAAGATCCAACGTATCGCTCAGCCCCCCCCCCAAAAAAAAAACCTTGGTAGTATTGGTGAGGGGACTATGTCGTCGCCCAATCGAGGGATAGGCGGTTTGAAACACTCGATAGGCCGCGGAGTATCTTTGTACCCGTGGAGCATAAGGCCATAACATTGAGCGCAATGTTTAGTGAATTTTCGAAAGGTCTCAAGCAAGGTCCCTCTGATTTCCTTGCAAGAGGCGCACATAAAGTCCTTTATAGTGCTACTGGCGAAA
>JAIXPR010000326.1 GCA_027486155.1 Pseudomonadota bacterium
GAACCTCAACTTTGTAGTTCTGCACGCAGTTGCGCTTCACAATAAACTTATCGGTCAGAGAGAGATCTCCCGACTTCTGATGAATAACGAACTGGTAGGTCATCGCCGCGACGGGAGCGGGAATCTGAATAGTGTAGGTTGGCCGATCGGTCTCGTTAAGCACCCCCATTGGAAAGGCGATATCCATAAATCGACCATCTCGAGAGCCGACTAATCTGATCTTAATGTCAACATCGCTCGAGTTCTCTAATTGCACGGATACGGGGATGAGGGTTCCAGCCGCGGGAAGTCGATGAGTTTCTATGGGCTGATGTTTGAGGCGAACGGAGAGGGCACCCTCGTCGGCCGCGAACGCATGGGTATGCGATAGAAAGAGAAAGCCGAGTATGAGTGTGACGCGCTTCAGTGTCGATCGTTCTGCTAGTGTTGATGAGTGCCCAGAGGCCATATGCGTGTCGATTATGAAAGCTTCTTAACACCCCAGACACCACTCTCTCCGGTTATCGGATTGGTGAATGTCCCATCTATCTCGGTGGCTGAGCCTGAACCTGTCATGTTCAGGAGCATGCTGTTCGAGCGAACTACGATCGTCGACGAAGTCGTGTCGTCCGCCTTCGTCGAAACTGTGGTTGGTGTCCATCCCTCGATACCAATCACAATCGTGATCTCATTCTGCTCTGGACGAGAGATAAGGGCCAGAGGGTATGTGGTCCCCGGGAGGATCCCTTGAATAGCTCCCGCATAGGTACCAGCGGGAAGATGTGGGAATAGAAAGTCCTCGGTTGTTCGCGTGGAGGCCTCTTCTAAAGCTTCAGGAGGCTCTGAGGCGGAGGAGGATGTCGTGCCCGCAATGAGTTCCGCCGGTTTCACATGCGATAGCGCGACCACTCCAATAGTGATCAGAGCCGCGACGCTACCTACGAGGAGTGCCCGGACGACCGGATGCATGGTCAAGAGTGCTGCCAGAAGCCCTGAGCTTCGCACCTTAACGCCCGGCAGTTCCTCGTCTACCCCTTGGAAGGAATTTCTTTCTTGAGCTTGATCCTGTTGGGTCGGAGTCGCGATGGGCGGAGCGGCGGAAGACGGTGTGACAACGAACGGTTTGCGTTGTGTGGCGGATACCTTGCTCTTCTCCTCCTGGTTAATGAGTTGTTGCACTCTCTGAGCGCTCATCTCCTCCGTATCTCTCAGGGGCGTGCCTTCCGTTGCGTGAGTTGGCGCCTCGACGCCCGCTGGGGCTCCGTACTCTGTGCCTTTAAAGAAGTCTTCAAAATCGTCGGTATAGGAATCGAGAGGTTCGTCGACGTTCGCGGCTGCATATCCAGATGGTTGAGCGACGCCAGATGCGTGAGCAACAGTAGTGTGCTGTTCGGCATGATTGTCGAAGGCGAGCTGGTCCTCGGTACTCGTGAGCGATTCGTCGCCCGAGTGCGCGGGTTTTCCATCAAAAGAGGTGTTCGAAAGGGATCGAAGCGCCTCCATCGCGCTCTGGAATCGCTCCTCAACAGAGTGGCGCATGAGCGTCGCAACCACTGCCGATACGTGACGCGAAATGTTTGGATTGAGTTCATGAAGAGGCTTAATGTTGCGATCAAGGCGCGCGTTGTCTTGCTCGCTCAGAGGGGCGTTCTCGAACGGATGGAAGCCAGCCATCGCCTCATAGAAGCAAACGCCAAGCGAATAGAGATCTGAACGAGAGTCGTAGAATCTGCCATGCAGCATCTCAGGGGGCAGATAGGAGAGGGAGCCCACTCCATTTTTCAGCTCTTCAAGATCGAGCTCATCACCGGGTAGAAGCGCGAGGCCGAAGTCGGCCAGTCGGATCTCGTTCGGAGTAATCACGAGGATGTTGTCAGGCTTAATATCTCGATGGATGACGCCAGTAGCGTGGATGAATTCCATCGCTTCGAGCGATTGTCGAAGGAGCTCCGCTCCGATTTCTGGAGAGAGGGGAGTTCCTTGTGCCGTTATATACTTTCTAAGATCACCGAGCGGCGCGTATTCCATCGAGAGATAGCAGAGGTCGGCGACAGAGTGAAAATCGTCGAGACGAACGACATACTTGTGTCTGCACGAGACGAGCGTGAGCGCCTCTTTGCGAAGGCGCTCGGTGATTGAGTTTTTGGCTTTGTTATTGAGGAGAACTTTAAGCGCTACCTCTTGCTGCGCTCCACTGAGGTGTCGCGCATGGTAGACCACACTATCGAGGCCACGCCCAACGATGGACATGACTTCATAGCGTCCGTCAAAGATCTTCCGTTTTTTCGCGCTCGGAAGTGACATGCGTGGTCCTACTTACTCCGTACAACGAACCGCGTCTCTGTTGTATGAGATACTGCGGCCTCTTCAAAAATGAAGAGCGAATCATACCTCAAGTTGATGGGAAGGTAATTCCCTTCCCCCTCTTTCAGAGCCTCCAACCGTTTTCAAATGTCCTGAGAACCTTCCAACGGTCTGCTGTTGTTCTATCCTATAATCTTTAGTTATGGGAGTTTTGCTTCAGGGGGTGTGGTATGGATCTAACATGCCGAAATGACACTCTATTTTTAGTAGGCGGGCCTCGCTCTGAATCGTAGGGGGTACTATCGCGTGAAAATGAGGCCCGACGGTGAGGTAAATAGCGCGAGCTCGGAGTGAGGGGGCGACTGGTTTATAGCCTTTTGCGCCGTTCTTCCTCTCTTCAAGAGTTGAATGTATTCCCTTCATGCAATACATTCAGGCGGTTGAGCAGTTGGCCTCTTAAAGGCTGCGCTACTCTCATGCGGCTCACCCTTGCGCCGTGTGACATGGGCACCCGTAGCTCAGCTGGATAGAGCACCCGCCTTCTAAGTGGGTGGTCAGAGGTTCGAATCCTCTCGGGTGCGTTTTTTCTCCGCTTCGCCGCACGCAAGGGTGGGAGAGTTATATAGGTAGGTAAGCATGAGTGAATTGAACCCGTACTTGGGAATCTTACTCCTCACCGTGGCGGCTGGAGGTTTCCTCCTTACCATGGTGTTGCTGGCGTCGTTCCTTGGCCCGAAGAAAGTGACCAAGACCAAACAGATGCCGTGGGAGTGTGGAGCTATTCCAGTAGGTTCGGTGCGCGAGCAGCGCTTCAACATTCGCTTCTACCTCGTCGCGATGCTCTTCATCCTCTTCGATATCGAGGTGATCTTCATGTATCCATGGGCCGTGGTGCTGGAGCAGATGGGCATGTTCGCTCTTCTACAGATGCTCTCCTTCATGACTGTCTTGTTTGTCGGTCTGATCTACGTCTGGAGAAAAGGCGTTCTCAATTGGAATGAGTAGCTCCCAGTGCTCCTCCAGTTGCTGAACGCTCACGCGTAGCTCGCTAGCTTTCTTAGAATAACCCGGGGGTATCTTTTGGATTGTTGGAGATGATGACCCACACGGGGCTCCTCTCCTGGCGAATGTCATTCTTGGGGATTTTTGATGAAGCGAGCCTTCTTCAAACACTGCTGGCTCTCTCTTCGAGTGGGGTTGACGGCGCTCGCCACTCTCGCGGTCTTCAATTTCCCGCGAACATGGTGGCAAGAGATTATATGCGCTACGGCCGTCATCTGGTCCTCGGTATTTCTGGTAGCTATTCTTGTCGATCTCATTCGTTTTCGCCGCATAGCGTGGAGCTTCACCCGTTCTCTGCTCATTATTTTGCAGTTAGCCTGCATGGCTCGAACCGCACAGATGGTGTGGCCATATCTCTCGTCGACTCCCAAAGTTTATGACAAGCTTTCGTATGCGGAACTCGTGAGGTTTCTCTTTGTAGATATCTCTGACCGTGAAGGAACTACGCATGGGGACGCGCTGATGGCTCTCATCGATATCGAAGCTCCCTCGATCGTTGTCCTCACTCGCTTCGCTGCGGCTCCGATTCTGACCCCATTCCTTGAACGGTACCCGTACAGACTTATCTCGACTGTGGAGAATGAGAGAACTGTTGAGCTCTTCTCCAAGTTTCCGGTTAAGCAGACCTCTCGGCGTGAGTACGGCTACTCGGCCTTGCCGGCTATTCTAGGGGAGTTGCGCGTCCAGGAGGATGCTACGCTTCTTGTGGGCGCGTTTGACGCCCTGCCTCCCTACGAACAACGGGATTTCATTCGCAGCCGCCTGACCGCGCGAAGAATGGCGAGTTCCCTTAAATTCGCCACCAAGCCGCGGATCGTACTCGGAGCCTTTCGTACCCCTGTGACCTCGCAGATCGTTGAGATGTATTCGGCGCAGTTGCACCTGCGCTCCTTGTTCTTTAATCAAGGGATCTCGGCGTTGCCGCAGATACTGAAGAGTTCGGTGAGTTTTGAACATAATCTAAACATCTTCACCGCTCGCAATATCCTCATCTCTCGAGTTATTGAGTCTCACGCTGACGACGATGGATTCTCAGCGGTGCTTTTTGACGGCAGGATTCCCCTCGAAAAAAGAAGCGAGTAACTTGCTCGGTTCGAAACTGAGAAGTGGGCGAAGGTTGATGGTCACAAAGAGCTCAGAGAGAACAACGAGAGCGGATGGTTCGGTCTAGCCAGTACTTGGGCTCTTTTTTCTCGCCGCTCTCATTGTGAAAAATCCCCCGACAGAGAGCGATGTGTACCATCGAAGGTAGTCCTAACTTCCAAAAAGTAAGAATAACCGCGCCTTATCGACCGTTCGAAACTCGGAAAACAGAGACCTGCGCCTTTTTGTTGCGCTTCATCGCCCGTTGCTGGCGCTCTTGACGCGGTTGCTGAGTAGTTGGAGTGGACGGAGGCTTTGCTACGACCTTCGCCTGACGCTCCGGATTCGGGGCGTGAATAGCTGCTCGTGGCACGCCCGTTAGGACCGAGGTGCCCAACGCCTTTGTGAGCCGCTCGATCATAAGCGTTTCGTAGACCTCGTCATTATCTGGGAGCTTGGTGTTTACAGCGACCTTTACCTGCGGAGTGCCATCTACCTCAACGGCATCCCAATAGAGGAGGGATCCTCTCCTCGTAGTCGGTGGAATTGTCTCAACTGGGCTACCTGCTCTCTTC
>JAIXPR010000224.1 GCA_027486155.1 Pseudomonadota bacterium
CAAGGGAGCTCTTCGTTCATAGCGTATGTAGTTTGAGGTTATGCCGGATTTTACATTCGATTTTGCGCAGGTTGAAAAGGCACCCGAGACTCCGCAATTCCGGGCATGTTGTCATGGGACCGTGCAGATTCTGGAAGATATCGCGGAAGCGATTCGTGAGGGCAAAGCAAGACCCGAGATCGTCTCCGAACGCCTCTCAACCGCACTCGATAAACTTCCGACGACCATCACCAATGAGGACAGCCAAGCTCTCACGGCGGTCTTCAACGATCTGAAGGGTGCCATGGCATCTATGCCAGGATTAGCGGAGGCTCAAAAAGCTGTCGCCTTCAGCGAGTCCGTGGTCAATCTTCAGGTCCAGGCCGCGCAATACGGACCACATCCAACCCCTCAGCAGAGCGCACAACTTGGTGAGATGGCGATGAAGGTCAATGCTCTCGCTCAGGAGCAGGTGACAAGCTCCAACGCGTCTCCCGTCTTTTCGGAGGTCCAAGCCCGCGCCGAGAGCTATATCAAACAGGCCCAAGATGCGAATCCACTCTTCGGGCTCACGATGACGAGCGCGTCGACGCCCGAGGCAAAGCCTCAAATTGAGCCGGCCAAAACGGGATCTTGGAACGAGCCCACCAAGGATGCAGTGGTAGAGCAGAAGCCATCGGCGGGACGCGAGGTCGTAAAGACCCCCGAGGTGACGCCCAAAGAGCGCACCCCGGAGGCCGTTAAGGCAACGGTTTCCGAGACCTCAAAGGTCGTTCGCTCCGAGGTGAGCATGGAGCCCAGAAAAACATCGAATGAACCCCAGGCTCAAAGGGTCGAGACCGTCGAGCGACGGCAAGCTTCCTCCGTTGAGACCTCGGTCGCGAAGGTCGCTTCGCCCGCGGTGTCCTCTCCTGCACCGGCGCAGCAGCGGGCCTCCGTTGCACCGAGTCCGTCCGTCACGCGAAGTGTTTCGCCCCCCGCGCAGCCCGCCGCATCGTCAGTGTCGCAACGTCCGGCGGTACGCCCGTCGAGTGGTAGTGGGGGCTCTCCATCGGTTCGTCCCGGTGCTGGCTCGTCACCGGCTCGCATCGTAACGCCCTCCACGGTCACCGGTAGTCGCGCTGTTCAGCGAGTCGCTCCGGGGGGCAGCGCTCAAGTGCGTGCTGGCTCCGTGGCGCGAACCGGTACAATAGCTTCTACTACCAGCGCCTCCACGCGTGCCGGACAGGTCGTTCGAACCGCCGCTGGTAGAGCTCCTGGTGAGCAGATCGGACGGAGCGGGGCGCTTCGCGGGCGCGGCTCCGCGGCATCGCAGGCGCAGCGGGAACAGAGCTCGCAACGTCTGATGCGTGGCGCACGTCCCGACGGAGTTAACCGAATAGGACGTGAAAAGGGAATATCCCCTGAGGGGCGTGTTGTGGTGAATGCGCGCGTCTCGCTCGCGCCACCTGTGCAACGAATCGCTACGATGTTGGCGCAACTTCGCGCCCTTTCTCCCAAAGAGCTTAAAGCGATCCGACCTGATAGGCACGATCGCCCCAAGGACTTACAGATAGCGCTCGCGATTCGGGATCGGGTGCGGAAGATAGTTGAGCGGATTAAGGGGCTGCCGCTGAAAGAGCTCGTGAAGATGAAGGATCTCAAGATAGATGCCAAGACGATGAAGGGAGTAAAGGAGGCGCTCAACCCCGCCCAGCGCGAGATGCTCGCTCGACGGGAGGTTCGGTTCCTCATTCGTGATCTCGCGGTGCGCCTTCAGAGCTTCATTAACCCTCGCTCCATGCTCTATAAACGGCTCACGACCGAATTGACCTTGGCCGACCTTGAGCGCCTCGTCTCGATGCTCGGCGGAAATCGAGCGGTAAGAGGACTGCGAAAGAAGCACAAGGCGGGTGAGGTTACGCAGGTGCTCGAGTCAGATATCTCAAATTCCTTCCTCAGTCAGCTCGCCTCCGCCGCGTACGGTCCAGCCGCTGGTGGGGACGCCGGTGGATCGGACGAATCCTCTCCGGTGAGTGGGGGCGCAGGCGTTGAGAGCGGAACCGAGGCGTCGACCGAGGAGACAACCCTTGTCGCCGATGGTGCGGTGCCGACGGCGACCTTGTCGACCTTTATCATGAAAGAGGAGACGGTGGGGAATTCGATGTAGGGCGGGTTGCACCGCCCTCCCGCTTTGCGAACCGTTCCCTGGGAGGGCGCGCATTCCTGCGCGCCATGTGGGGGTCCTGGTAGGTCGTTCTATCCACCGCGGGCGCCAAATCACCAATAATTTCAATTTCCTAAATTGCGGTCCTCCCCAGGTCGTGTTACTCGATCCCTCGCACCCACTGCGCTTCACCAGCGTGGGTTTCTCACTCATAAGGTAAGACGTCCTCATGGCTGCTGATACAACATCCTCCTCTATCTCCCTCCACTCCCATCGCCCGAGCGAGCATGGGCGGTTTCTCACCTCCTTCCTCTTCCTGCTTGTGATGATCGGCGGGGCGCTCGCGGTTGTCGCATTCGTTTTCGGCACGATCGTTCCGGTCGGCGCGGTAGGTGTTCGAAAGATCGCCTTCGGTCCCGGACAGGGGTTGCGCGATCGCTCCCTTGAGCCGGGTCTTCAGTGGGCGGTCCCATACTACTCAACCATCTACATGGTGCCGCAGACCCTTCGTATCCTCGATTTCGCCGCGCCGCACTCCCTCGATATTCCGACCGTTGATGGCACAACCGTCGACGTTGATGCCGCGGTTATGTACAGGTTCTATCCAACGAGTGGAGAGGCGAAGGGGATGAAGCACGGCGGTCCCGCCGATCTCATTCAAAACGTTGGAGCGACCGACGCCCAATGGAATCGCTACCTATCGCAGGTGGCGGAGAATGAATTAAAGCGAGCGCTCAGCGCGCTTTCGACCGTTGAATTCTACGAACCCGGCGCTCGTGAGGCGCGGGTGAAGGTGGCTGAAGAGCTTCTTCGTGAGCGACTCTCCCCCCTTGGCGTTGAGATCGATGCGGTGCTTCTCCGTCGCTACCGCTATCGAGATGAGATCGACCAAGCGATATTCAAGAAGAACCTTCAGGAGCTTGAGTCCGCTTACAACAAGGTGGCTGGTGAGTTCGCTGAGGCGCAGCGCGATGTGAATCAAGTCGAAGCAACTGGGAACGTAGCCATTCAGAATCTTGAGAAGCGTGGAATAGGGGACTCCGACATCATACGCTCAGAGGGAGACCTCTATCGACGTGAGAAATTCGCGCAGGGAGATCTTCTCATCGCTGAGGCGAAGGCCACCGTGGATAAGATGCGAAGTGATGTTCTCGCCAAGGTCGGCGGTGATGTATATGTGGCTCTTCAACTCGCGCAGTTTCTGGCCTCGCTTAAGGGCGGGGTTGTCGCTAACGTCGATCCGTACGATTTCGATGCCTGGGTGAAAAAGCTCGCCGGTTCAACAACGCAGCGTGAAGCTACATCGGAGGTGAAGTAATGAACGCTCGAAAACTTTTTATCCTTCCTCTCCTCCTCTCGACCGTGGCTCTCTCGGCGTGTGACACCGGCGTGCAGCATATGGGCACTACCGAGTACGGTGTGCGCTTCCGAAAGCTCCCAACCTTTATGGGTGGTGGTTTGGGGAGTGCGGATAGTGTGGCGCATCCCCTCCAAACGGTCGTCGTCTTTCCGTGGGAGACGGTCCGTCGCTTCGACACCGCGCCTCAATACCTAAGCTGGGGTAAGGGGATGGGGGACGCGGCCGGAGGCTCAACGCAACTGGTGCAGGATGAGGATGTGTACACTCGCGCCAAGGACGGTAATGAAGCCGCGCTGAAGCTCACCGTGCGATACCGCATCAAGCCCGATCCGGCGAGCTTAGTGAAGCTCGTGCAGAACGTCGCGGAGACCGAGGATGAGGTTCGAAACCTCGTCATCGCCGTTGTGCGCTCCGAGGTTCGATCCTACATGAATCAACTTAAAACCCCTGAGTTCCGTGATGACAAAAAGCGGAATGAAACGGTCGATGAGGTGCTTCAAGCCGCGCAGCGGCATCTTGGACCGCTCGGTATTGAGGTAGAGGCTGTGAACCTCAAGCAATATCGATTTGTACGTCCCCTTCCAGATGGAGGCGAGGATACTCGCTACCAAGATCGTCTTCGAGAGATCCAGGAGATGGAGCAAGATATTGAGGGTGAGCGCTCCCGTATCGAAACTGTTCGCGCCAAGAAGCAGAAGGAGTACTCTGAGGCTGAGAGTCTCTACAACGCGCGGGTCTCGGAAGCTAAGGGATATAAAGAGCAGTCCGTCTTCCAGGGGAACAGCTACTACACCGCCCGTTCTAACGAGGCCAAGGCCATTGTAGCCGAAGGAAACGCCGAAGTAGCTGGATTAACTAAACAGATCTCCGCTCTTTCGGGCAAGGGAGGGCAGGCGATGCTCCGGCTTGAGGTGGCCAAACAATTGGCTAAAGCTAACCCTCGGTTTGTGGCGATGAATCAGGGGTCTGGAGGGGCGGCTGTAGACCTCTCTAAGACCGATTTAAATCAATTAATCGGGCAATTAGGCATCGTGGAAGGGCTTGTCGGACAGCCCCCAAGAGCGCAGAATAACCCCGAAAAATCTCAGAAGGATGAGACCCCGGTAGCCCAGACTCAGAGCGCGGGGAATTAGGAGAAAATAATGAGCAATTCAATTCGACGAAGAAAGATAGCGCTCATCGGCGCTGGCCAGATCGGTGGAACCCTCGCTCTGTTGTGCGGACAGCGCAACCTCGGTGACGTAGTTCTCTTTGACGTGGTCGACGGGATGCCTCAAGGAAAGGCCCTCGACCTCTCGCACCTCGCGCCGGTGTTCGGCCTCGACTTCAAGGTAACGGGAACTAACAACATCGCCGATATCGCTGGCGCTGACGTCTGTATTGTGACCTCCGGTCTGCCACGTAAGCCCGGTATGAGCCGCGATGATCTCGTCAAGACCAACGCCGATATCATCAAGAAGGTAGCCGCTGGTATTAAGGAACACGCTCCTGGCGCGTTCGTGATAGTTATCACGAACCCACTCGACGCGATGGTCCACCTCATGCAGAAGGAGACCGGATTCCCAACATCTCACGTTGTCGGAATGGCGGGAGTTCTAGATACCGCTCGGTACCAGGCGTTCTTGGCTGAAGAGCTCAACGTTTCTGTATCGTCCGTATCCGCGTTCGTACTCGGTGGACACGGCGATGACATGGTGCCAGTTCGCTCGTACACAACGTGCAACGGTATCCCTGTTGGGAACCTCATTACGTCTGAGCGCCTCGACGCGATCGAGAAGCGAGTTCGTGGCGCTGGTGGAGAGGTCGTTGCGCTTCTCAAGACCGGTTCCGCGTTCTATTCGCCAGCGGCTTCAGCTATTCAGATGGTTGAGAGCTACCTCTTCGATCAACGACGAGTGCTCGCCGCCGCAGCATCCCTCAAGGGTGAATACGGATTGAAAGACCTCTATATCGGCGTTCCCGTCATCATCGGTAAGGGTGGTGTTGAGAAGGTCGTGGAGATCGAGCTCAACGAAAGCGAGAAGAAGGCTCTTAACGAGTCGGCTGGACGCGTTCGCGAACTCCTCGCGATCCTCTAATCAGTAACAAGTACGTAGGAAAAACATATGAATCTGCATGAATATCAAGCAAAGCAGGTGCTGAAGGCATACGGCTTGCCCGTGTTGAATGGCTACCTGTGCTACACACCAGGCGAGGCTGAGGCCGCGGCTGATAACCTTGGTGGTGGAATCTGCGTTGTGAAGGCGCAGGTACACGCCGGTGGACGTGGAAAGGCCGGTGGCGTGAAGCTCGCGAAGAACTCCGCTGAGGCACGTGAGCACGCTGAGAAGATCTTGGGCATGAAGCTCGTAACCCCACAGACAGGCGCTGAAGGTAAGATCGTTCGTAAGGTGTACGTTGAGGCGGGATGCAACATCGCGAAGGAGTACTACCTGAGTATCCTCGTGGATCGCGCTGGCCGCTGCGTCTCCATCATCGCCTCCACCGAAGGTGGTATGGAGATCGAGGAGGTCGCTCACAATACCCCCGATAAGATCCTCACCGTTCGAATCGACCCAAAGGTTGGACTCCAAGGATTCCAAGCGGCGAAGCTCGCTATCGACCTCGCTATTCCAGTTGAGGCTCGCAAGAACTTCGTTGAGGTTGTGAAGGGGCTCTACAAGGCGTTCATGGGTTCTGACCTCGCGATGCTTGAGATCAACCCACTCGTACTCACGAAGGACAACACCTTCGTGCTCCTTGACGCTAAGGTTGCCCTTGAGGACAACGCTGCGTTCCGTCAGAAAGCTATCCACGAGATGATGGACTACGATGAGATGGATCCCCGTGATCTCCGCGCACAGAAGTACGGACTCAACTACGTTGGACTCGATGGAAATATCGGATGTCTCGTAAACGGCGCCGGCCTCGCGATGGCGACAATGGACATCATCAAGGAGTTCGGCGGTGAACCAGCGAACTTCCTCGATGTAGGTGGTGGAGCGACGAAGGAGAACGTAACGGAAGCGTTCCGTATCCTTCTCTCCGACTCGAAGGTGAAGGGAATCCTCATCAACATCTTCGGCGGAATCATGAAGTGTGACGTGATCGCCACAGGCGTTATTGAAGCGGCGAAGGAGGTGGGCCTTAAGGTTCCTCTCGTCGTTCGACTCCAAGGAACAAACGTGGATATTGGACGCAAGCTTCTCGCGGACTCCGGTCTCGCGATTACGCCAGCGGATACCATGGATGACGCGGCACAAAAGATTGTCGCTTTAGCGAAGTAAGAAAGGAGAGACGATGAGCGTTCTCGTAAATAAAAATACACGTGTAGTAACTCAAGGAATCACCGGCAAGACCGGTGCGTTCCACACCCGCGCATGCCGTGAGTACGGCACTCAGATGGTAGCGGGCGTAACCCCAGGTAAGGGTGGACAGGACTTTGAGGGAATCCCCCTCTATGACACCGTTCACGAAGCGAAGAAGCAGGCTGGAGCGAACGTATCGATCATTTACGTTCCACCCCCATTCGCGGCGGACGCGATCATGGAAGCGGTTGACGCTGATCTTGATCTCGTTATCTGTATCACCGAGGGTATTCCGGTATTGGATATGCTCAAGGTGGCGACCTACATGCAGGGACGTCGTACTCGGTTGATCGGACCGAACTGTCCCGGAATTATCACCCCGGGCGAGGCGAAGATCGGAATTATGCCAGGCTTTATCCATAAGCCAGGACGCATCGGAGTCGTTTCCCGCTCGGGAACGCTCACCTACGAGGCGGTATTCCAGCTCTCGCACCTCGGCATGGGACAGTCGACCTGTATCGGTATCGGTGGAGACCCACTCAACGGAACAAACTTCATCGATTGCTTGAAGATGTTCAACGAGGATCCAGATACGGATGCCGTTGTTATGATCGGTGAGATCGGTGGTGACGCCGAGGTTCAAGCCGCTAACTGGGTACGTGATAACAAGATGAAGAAGCCAATCGTGTCGTTCATCGCTGGAGCGACCGCTCCTCCAGGACGACGCATGGGCCACGCCGGCGCTATCATCGGCGGAGCTGATGATACCGCAGAGGCGAAATTCACGGCTCTCCAGGCAGCAGGAATTCATACGGTCCGATCTCCGCACGAGCTCGGCTCCAAGATGAAGGACGTGCTTGGTAAGTAAGGAGTAGCTCCTGAAAGTGTTCCTTTAGAAAGCGTGCATCTGGTTCGGACCGACGATCATAGTGTTGATAGTCGCCGAGCTGGGTGCGCGCTTTTTTTATAGCGACGTCACGCCGGATGTCGTCACCGACGAGGTACTGAATCACGTTTGGATCCCTTCCCAGGTTCGAGTTATCGATCGGTATGAAAAAATGGGAATCCCGGAGCACTCCCGTACGGTGAATGCGCAAGGATTCCCAATGGCGCGAGATGTGTCTCGCCAAAAAGGGATGGTATCTATCGAAGCGCGTACCTTGGGGACTCCTTTACCGAGGGTACCTGATCCGAGGTTGATTCCGTTCCGGCGATTGTTGAACGGTCGTTGCGCGCCCAGGGATTTAAGAGCGTTGAGTTGATTAACGCTGGCACCCCTTTATACGCGCCCACCCTCTACTACTTGCTCCTTAAGACGAAGCTGCTCTCCTATCATCTTGATCTGCTCGTCGTTATTGTGGATATGACCGATGTCTTTGACGACTCGCTCTATAGCGCGACATCGACGACGGATGCTGGCGGTGACCGTGCCTACCGGGACATCCCCTTTTCAAGACACACCGTAGAACTGAAAGGGGGCTGGAGGCATTGAGCGCATCGCAGCGTGCGTTGTTCTGGTTATCGGAGAGATCTGACGCCATCCGAATGGCGCTTGAAGTGGTGTCTCGGATACGGACGCGCTCTCAAGAACGTCAAACTGAGGTGCCTCCCGCATTCGCTTGGTGCGGAACCAATCGTTCTCCCGATACCCAACACGATGTTGCCCGTAGTATGGAGATGCTTGGCCGCGTGATCCGGCTAGCTAAAGCGCAAGGAATTAAGATAGTGATAACCGCCGTTCCCCACCTTCAACAGCTTGAAGGGAAGTGGTCCCTCCAACCGATGAACGATATCGCCGCCGTCTGCGCGCAAGAGAACGTTCCATTTCTCAATCCCGTTGAGGCCTTCAAGCAAAAACTCGGTTCAACACCGCCGCAAGAGATCTACATTACGAATGACATGCACTTTAACGCGAAGGGCTATCGTATGTGGGGGGAGATACAGGTGGAGTTTTTGAATCGGGTTGGATTGCCCTAGTCGATGCCATAATCCGGAGGGCCCGTCTCCCTGTGCCCTGAAGCTTTAGCGAAAGGGTGCCGACGGGCCGGAACCCGCGATGGAATGTTCGTGCATACCCGGCCCGTGAGGAAACGTTCGGGTGTCGGTCCTCACCCACCAAACTGCGGATGCGCCCGAATCACCTTCTTGAATGGCTCCGGATCCGCGCCGACCGGTACCTGCGAATCGCTCCGCTCCCACCGGCTAAGCCACGAGGTATCAAGGAGATCGGTCGCCATTCCGCGACGCACAGCCTCAACCGAGTACGCCTTGGTCGTCTCCCGTTTCATCCCCGTTCCAACACCACGCGCTACAAACCACCCGGCGTGTAAGAGCGAGGCGCGAATAGCGGTTGACGCGGAATAGGTGTGTAAACTCGTCGCCTTCCCCCGCGTTAACGCAAGCACTTTGGAGAGTACCGGCATCGTCCACATCGGCGAATCAACTTTCGATGAGAAGGGATCGAACCACACGATATCTGGAGCATCCGCCCCGTCGCACAAGTCCATAAAGTCGCCGTGCTTGAGCTCCCAGGTGATCGGGTGCTTGGAGCTTTGCCACTGCCCATTCTGTAACAACTGGTGCGGAGCGCCGTGGCGCAGGTGCGCGAAGTGCCACGGATGTTGCAGCGCTAAACGCAACGAATCGAGGTCGTTCTCAAAGCTCACTATCTTAATCGGGCGCTCGATAGTCTCCCGTTCCTCAAGCGCTAGGATCCCGACCATCGAGTTGGTCGCCGCTCCGAGTCCGACGTCCCATACCACAAGTGGTTCGCTCCCCTCCGTGAGACGTTCGAAGAGTCGTGAGCCCTCAAGGTAGAGCGAGCGGGACTCAACGCGAGGATCTTCAGAGACGTGCATCACCTCGCCGGAGTCTCTCTGCCGGATCGCGGGCATCCTGTCCTCCCGCACCACCACTTCGTAATTGCCAAGCACCATGCGATCCATCTTAGCGTTGACCCGAGGTGGTTTCGGCGGATTGTCTAAGTCATCGCTCGAGAGCGCCTCTACCTGCGAGTGGTAAAAATCGCGGAATGTTCCCGCGATGATGCCCGCGCGCATCCCACGCATGAGGTTTCGATAGAAGGTGAGGTTATGAATGCTTAAGAGTTGTCCGACGATAAACTCATTCGAGCGCACCAGATGTTGGAGGTACGATCGGGTGTATCGTTGGCACGTAGAGCATGCGCAGGTCGGATCGAGTGGCTGAGCGTCTGACCGATAGATTCCTCGGCGCAGATCGAGCCGTCCACGCGAGGTGAAAACGACCCCCTGATTGGCGAGTGAGGTCGGAAGGATACAATCGAACATATCCATTCCGCGGCGAACCGCCTCAAGGAGATCGATCGGTGTTCCCACCCCCATCAGGTATCGAGGCTTGTCAGCTGGCAGGAGTGGTGCCGCGAACTCAGTGGTATCTTCTCGCTCCGCCTTTGTCTCTCCAACGGCGAGCCCGCCGAGCGCGAATCCATCAAAAGGAAGCGCGGTGATCTGTTCTGCGCTCTCTTTGCGAAGGTGCGGAAAGCACGCGCCCTGTACGATACCGAAGAGCGCCTGGCGTGAGTCCCCCCGGGCGTTGAAGCTTCGCTTCGCCCAGCGGGTGGTGAGCTCGAGCGCCGCGCGAGCCTCGTCCTCAGAGCAGGTCGACCGAATACACTGATCGAGCACCATCATGATATCGCTTCCGATGATCCGCTGCATCTCGATACTCTTTTCAGGGGTCAGATGGATCCGTCGACCATCAACGTAGCTGCGAAAGGTCGCGCCCTCTTCGGACATCGAGAGGTGCTTAGAGAGCGAGAAGATCTGAAATCCACCCGAATCGGTAAGAACGCTCCGTTGCCAGTTCATGAAGCGATGAATTCCACCGTGTTCGGCCATGATCTCGGGGCCTGGTCGCAAGAGGAGGTGGTAGGTATTCGCTAAGAGCACCTGATAATCGAGTCCGTCAGCGACGGGGAGGTCAACGCACCGCAGCGCGGCTTGTGTCGCCACCGGCATGAAGATAGGGGTTTCAACTCGACTGTGGAGGGTGGTGAGATCAAGCGCACGCGCCTTCGACCACGTATCAGTGGCGACAACGGAGCAGGTGAGGCGACTATCGGATGACATATGCCCCTTAAGGTAGTGGATCTCCGTGGCTAATGATAGGAGGGGCAGGGGGTAAAATCCCTTACAAGCCCCGAATTTTGTGCGATACTAGACCTCATATGAGGCAGCGCAATCGCCCCGTAGAAACCAAAACCACAACGACATCGCCCGCGCTCTCTATTCCCGAGAGCGAGGTAGACTTCAGCGTTGCCCGATCTGGCGGCCCCGGTGGTCAGAACGTCAACAAGGTAAATTCCAAGGTGCATCTCTGCTTTAATCTGTGGGCATCTCGAACACTAAGCAGTGAGCAAAAACGGACCATCTTCACCGCGCTCTCTGAAACCAACAGCAAGCGGTTGATCGATGGAGCAATCGTCATCACATCGCAGGAACATCGAAGCCAGTTCGCCAACAGGCAAGCCGCGCTGGACAAGTTGAATGACCTCCTGCGTGAGCTGCTTGCGCCGAAGGTTGAGCGTATCGCGACCGAGGCGCCAGAAGGGGTGGATGTCCATCGTCAAAAAGAGAAGCGGGCTCGTTCTGAGCGTAAGCAGTCGCGGCGGAACGAATTTGATCTGGATTGAGGGGACCACGCACCGTTCCCCTATGCGTCCCGTGTGGCGATGGATGGGAGGGCGGTCATTCCTGACCGTCGAGTGGTTGCGTGAGGCGAGGACCGTTTGCGATGCGCGATATCGTGGCGACCAGGAATGGTCGCCCTCCCACGCCTGGGAAATCCTAGGGAATGATATCCCTTCCAAAATGCTCGCCTTCTCAACCCCTTACCCCATTAATCACATTCCACCCCAAACACCCCATAACAACCCGTACCTAGGTTTTTCGAGGATATGTGTATGGATACCTCCGCTAAACGACTTCTCGTCGTCGAAGACGACTCAAACGTTCGAGAGCTTCTCGTTCATCACCTTAAAGAGAGCGGCTTTCACGTTACCGACACCCTCGATGGCAACCGTGGTTTAGAGTTAGCGCTCTCCGATAGCTACGACGTCGTTATTCTCGATGTCGCCCTTCCCGGAAAAGATGGCATGGAGATCTGTCGGCAGATGCGGTCGCATGGGATCGGCGCCGGGGTTGTTATGCTGACCACTCGAGGGGATGAGATCGACAAGGTTCTCGGCCTCGAACTCGGCGCGGATGATTACATGACGAAACCGTTTAGCCCACGAGAGGTGATTGCGCGAGTAAAAGCGATCTTACGCCGCACCACAGGAGATGATGTCGCCGCGGCCAAGAAGTTGAAAGTAGGGGATCTCGAGATCGATCTCGGCGCCCACGAGGTGTTTGTCGCTGGCGCGAAGTTAGATCTTACTTCGACAGAGTTCGATCTCCTCACCTTCTTCGCCAAGAACGTCGGGCGAGCGTTCTCGCGTGAACAACTTCTGACCTCCGTGTGGGGATACTCCTCGTCCGCCTACGAGCACACCGTGAATACTCACATCAACCGTCTCCGCGCGAAGCTGGAGCCGGATCCAACCAAGCCCACCGACATCCACACCGTATGGGGTGTCGGCTACAAGTTTGTAGGAAGAAG
>JAIXPR010000146.1 GCA_027486155.1 Pseudomonadota bacterium
CCGGACTTGAACCGGCACGGTATTGCTACCCCAGGATTTTAAGAAGTTTGTGCGAACTGATTCCAGTCTCGTGGCAACTACCTACAAGCGCACTCCCTCAATGAGAACAGAGTGAGAATAGCCCGATGTACATGCTTATTCTCATAAGAGCGCGTAACAATGATGAACCTCGTAGCGAGGCTGTGCGAGAGCGCAGCCGACGAGGATGCAGAGTAAAAAGGCGCGGAGACGTGCCCTCTGCGGCACGTTGAGCACCTTTTTGCTCGAAGACGACGTCGACGGCGTTGGCAGCCAGCCGCAGCAGAGGGGCATTGTCGTTACACGCTTATACTGCTCTTTATGAGTTCGCAGGGTGAGAATGAAGAGGGTCCATCGAGGGAAGCCAAGGGTATTGGGGATGAGAATGGAATGATAAAGCCTTTAGAACGATTTGCAATGGCGTGCCAAGTAATCGCAAGGTAGCGAAATGGGCATCGATCATCAGCTGACTCAAGGTGGGGAGTACACTCAATCCGATGAGTCCATCCCCATCACCCGTAAAGAGCAAACATCCAATTGAAGCATAGTTTTCTGGACGATATCGTATGAGTTGACTTTAAAGGACGCTGATACAGGGCTCGCAGTGGCGGCGTAGTATAGGCTATCTGAGGCTAACTACGCGTCGCCCCGACGCCCCTCCCAGGCGAAATTAACTATGGATGGAGTTCGGTTCAAAAGGGGCAGATTAAGTGGCTTCCCCCCGTCGGATCCAACGCTTTTGTACCTAAACGATAAGCCTGTTGAGGAAGTGATTCGCAGTGTGCGCGAGCGGCGTTTGACGCCCCGATCACGTCCATCTGTCGTTAACAAAAGCCTGACGGAACATCTGGACGCCACCCCTTCTGCGTCACGACAACGTGCTCCCTCAAAGCGCACATCAAGGAGCTTGGTGCCTCCCCCACCGAAGGGCTTGTAAGTCTCGCGCGTTAAGACCAGCCCCTCATTATCGTCTCTGTTGATAGCGATCGAGCCGCGTGAGGTTGATATCCACAATTCCTGTTTTTGCGATGGAACCCGCTTTACCCATGGCCAGTATTTAGCATACCAATACTCCATGTCCCCGAATCGGATATTGAGTAGCTTGGGGTTTTTCGGAGTTTCCGACCCACGCGGGGAAAACCATATCCAGTACTCAATATAATCCCTTGAGGTGAATGTGTGCGGCTCTGCCTCCGAAGCAGAGATACAAGTCGTTAGTAGTGCAATGACTGAAATAATACTAACAGCCCCGTTTTTCATACCACGCTATCCTCCGACTATCTTATCGCGACGAGCCCTTTCCCTAAGACCGGTCCCTAAATTATACCACTCTGTAATTATCGCAGTAGCCGAAAATATCTCTATGGCGCACGCCTCTCTACGATAACGCTCAATTTCTAAGAAGATCTATTGCGATCTTGTAAGTAGTTGATTGGCAGTTTGCAGTAGTATGGCGTGTGCCTGATATGCGCTGGGGGAGGGTCAAAATGCGTAATGCTGAGTTGCAGAGAGAGGTTAAAAGAAAGTAACCGTAAGTGATTGAATTAATGCCCAAGGTCGGACTCGAACCGACACGGGATTGCTCCCCCGGGATTTTAAGTCCCGTATGTCTACCATTTCATCACTCGGGCATACGTTCAGTCACTTTCTTTTAAGTCCTGTGCGTCTACCAATTTCGCCATCCGGGCGGATGAGGGCCGGAGTCTACCACTACTCGTTACCTCGAAGAAAGAGCGGTTTAGAGATACCTGGGCATCGATAGAGATCAAAAAAATCGGTGAGTCGGGAGGGCGGTCATTCCTGACCGCCGCGTTGCATATGTCAAAGGACCAAACATTTCGGCGACCAGGAATGGTCGCCCTCCCAGCCTACGCGCCATGAGCCTTAGCTGGCGTCTCCGGCATCACAACTCGAATGTGCACATCACGAAGCGCCTTCTCGCTTGGAACGCTTGGCGCACCCATAAGGAGATCCTCCACAGACTGTGCCATCGGGAAGGCGATGACGTCACGGATCGCGTTCTCCTGCGCGAGGAGCATCACGATACGGTCGATACCTGGCGCCATACCGCCGTGCGGAGGGGCGCCGAATTTAAAGGCCTTAATCATGCCACCGAACTTCTCTTCGACCTGCGCTTGATCGTATCCGGCGATCTCGAACGCCTTGTACATTATCTCAGGCTGATGATTTCGAATGGCGCCGCTCGAGAGCTCGTAGCCGTTACATACGATGTCGTATTGGTAGGCCTTAATCGCGAGCGGATCCATCGTCTTGAGCGCCTCTAATCCACCCTGCGGCATCGAGAACGGGTTGTGGCTGAACACGATCTGCCGGAGATCCTCATCGTACTCATACATCGGGAAGTCAGTGACCCAGCAGAAGTGGTAGCCCCCCGAGAGAAGCTTGAAGTCCTCTCCCAATTTATTTCGGAGTCGCCCAAGGTGCGGCAGGATCTGCTTCGGCTTACCGGCGCCAAGGAAGACGATCTGTCCAGGTGTGAGCCCAAGCTCATCAATCAGCTTCTGCTGCTCAGCGGGGCCAACGAACTTCTGGATAGATCCACGCCATCCACCTTCCTCGTAAATGAGGTACGCGAGACCCTGACCGCTCCACTTCGTGAAGAGATCAATGGTCTCATCGAAGTACTTACGAGCTGGAGCCGTCATAGCGGGCATCGGAATAGCGAAGATACCACCGCCATCAGCGATCACCTTCTTGAACACCTGGAACGAACACTCCGCGAAGGCGCCCGAAACGTCCGATAAACGGAGAGGGTTTCGGTAGTCTGGCTTGTCAGACCCAAAGGTACGAAGAGCTTCGTCATACGGAATCCGAACGAACGGAGCTGGCGTCACGGGTTCTTTGGCGAAGGTCTTGAAGAGCTCTGAAAGAACCTCCTCACCGACCTTAAAGACATCCTCTTGCTCAACGAAGCTCATCTCCATGTCGAGCTGATAGAACTCACCAGGGGAACGATCAGCGCGCGGGTCCTCATCGCGGAAGCACGGCGCGATCTGGAAGTACCGGTCAAACCCCGCCACCATGAGGAGCTGCTTGAACTGCTGCGGAGCCTGCGGCAACGCGAAGAACTTTCCTGGATGAAATCGTGAAGGAACGAGGAAGTCGCGCGCACCCTCCGGAGAGCTGCTCGTGAGGATCGGCGTTTGGAACTCTTGGAAGTCACGCTCGTGCAACAACTCACGAATACGTTTGATAACCTTTGATCGGAGGAGGATATTCTCGTGAACCTTCTCGCGACGAAGGTCGAGGAATCGATAGGTCAAACGGGTTGGCTCTGGAGCCTTATCATCCTCAGCCACCTGGAACGGGAGAACGTCTGAGGTCGTGAGTACCTCAAGGTGCTCACAGTGGAGTTCTACCTCACCTGTTGGGATCTTACCGTTCACAACCGAAGCGTCACGCTTCACCACCTTGCCGGTCACTTTAATCACCGACTCAACACGCACGTCCTGGATCTGAGCGCGTCCCGTCTCGTTGAACACCACCTGGGTCTGACCGTAGTTGTCGCGAAGGTCAACGAACACAACACCGCCGTGGTCACGCTTGCGGAGGATCCAACCGGAGAGGGTCACGGCCGATCCGGCGTCCGAGGCTCGGAGGTCGTCGCAGGTATGAGTTCGGTAGATGCTTGTGAGATACGGCGAAACGGTCATCGGAAACCCCTCAAAACAGCGCACCAACGCGCCAGGGGGGTAG
>JAIXPR010000143.1 GCA_027486155.1 Pseudomonadota bacterium
ACGATATTCCACTTCCCAAGATCAACTTGCGCGGCAAGCACCGTGATAACGGTGAGCCCAAGAAGAGCGATGAGAACCTTGAAGAAGGTACTCTCCGGAATTACGTGACCGACCTCGTCGTGGCCGTGCGAATGTGAGTTTGAATGTGACATGTGTAGTTTCTCCGAGAGCTATCCAACCAAGTAGAGGAGCGGGAAGATGTAGATCCAGATAAGGTCCACCAAGTGCCAGTAGAGAGCGCCAAGCTCAACGGGGGTGTAGTACTTGCCCGAGAAGCGGTTTCTCATAGCTGGCCGAATTCCGTACCAGTACAGGAGCGCCATACCGATAATCACGTGAAGAGCATGAAGCCCTGACATGCAGAAGTACAGGCCAAGGAAGTTCTTATAGTGGTAGAAGTCTGAGTTCCACACGAACGGGAACATTCCGTGATGAGCCTTCTCTGAGTACTCGTATCCCTTCACGCAAAGGAAGATCAGTCCGCAGACGAGACTAATTCCGAAGTTCTTCACTACGCCTGCGTTGTCACCTTTTTGAGCCTTCGTTACAGCAACCGCCGCGGTGAAGCTTGAGATAAGAAGGACGATGGTGTTGAAACCACCAGCCCAGATATTAAGGTGCTTGCTCGCGTCGTGGAACTCCGCCAAGTGGTAGTACCGCATGACAGCGAAGCTGCAGAACATCACCGCGAAGAGAAGAATTTCCGTTCCAAGAAAGAGCCACATACCGAGCTTTGCGGCTCCGTACGCTGTCTGCGTATCCATGTGATGGATATGTGGGGGCTCCCCCGCGGGTACGTTGTGATCAACGATTGGATGGGCGACTGCACTCATAACATCCCTGTCTAATAGTAAACCTTTCTATATCTCTTAGTGACCACGTCCTGTCGGCGTTCCGTAGTTATACGGCTCATCGGTCACAACCGGTATCTCCGCGAAGTTCTCATGGATAGGAGGAGACTGGGTCTGCCACTCCAAACTGTGAGAGTTGTACGGATTGCGGGGGGCCTTAACCTTTCCGAAAAGAGCGGTCCAGAGGAGGTTCGCAAGCGCGAAGGTGTAGCCGAAGCCGTTCAGGTACGCTCCAATGGTGGAGATGGTGTGCAACGTTTGGTACTGAGCTGGGTAGTCGTAGTACCGACGAGGCATGCCATCCATGCCGAGCATGAACTGCGGAATGAAGGTGAGGTTGAATCCGAAGAAGAGCGCTGCGAACGCGCACTTCGAAACGGTCTCGTTGTACATCTTGCCCGTCATCTTCGGGAACCAGAAGTGAAGAGCGGCGATAAGTCCGATTACCGCTCCACCCTGAATGGTGTAGTGGAAGTGCGCCACAACGAAGTAGGTGTCGTGGTAGTACACGTCAACGCCAAGCATCGCGAGGTAGATACCGGTGGTTCCCGCTACCATGAAGAGGAACACGAACGCCATCGCGTAGAGCATCGGCGTCTTGAAGGATATCGACCCCTTGTACATCGTGCTGACCCAGTTGAACACCTTGATGGCTGTTGGGATAGCTACGAGGAAGGTAACGATGGAGAAGAACTTAGCGGAGAAGTCTGAGATACCCGCTACGAACATGTGATGCGCCCACACGATGAATCCGACAGCTGCGATGGCCATCGAGGAGACAACAACCATCTTGTATCCGAAGAGTGGCTTACGTGAGAACACCGGGATGATCTCTCCAACTACGCCGAACGCTGGAAGTACCATGATGTATACTACAGGGTGAGAGTAGAACCAGAAGAGGTGCTCCATGAGAACTGGATCGCCACCCTTTGAAGGGTCGAAGATTCCGGCGCCGAACCATCGTTCAGCGATAATGAGGAGGAGGGTCATTCCTACTACCGGTGTCGCAACGGTCTGAATTACCGCTGTAGCGTACGAAGCCCACACGAACACTGGGAGACGCATCCACGTCATGCCAGGAGCTCGAAGCTGGTGAATCGTAACGATGAAGTCAAGACCAGTAAGGATCGAGGAGAAGCCGAGGACGAACGCCGCGAACACCATCAAGCTTACCGAAGTTCCCGTCGTGGTGCTGTACGGAGCATAGAAGGTCCACCCTGTATCAATAGGGTTGAACATAGCAACAGCTCCGATAGCTGCACCGATCATGTACACGTACCAGCTGAAGAGGTTAAGACGGGGGAATGCCACGTCCTTAGCTCCGATCATCAGCGGTATCAGGAAGTTCCCAAGTGTCGCTGGAATTCCCGGAACGACGAAGAGGAAGATCATGAACACCCCGTGCATCGTGAAGAGCACGTTGTAGGTGTGTGGATCCGTGATAATCGTTGGTCCAGCAAACGCCAACTCCGTTCTAACCAAGAGAGCGGCAACGCCACCCGCAAGGAAGAAGAAGAGAATCGCGTAAAGGTACAGGAAGCAGATTCGCTTGTGGTCGGTGGATGTGAGCCAAGACCAAATACCCTTCTGCCAATTGAGGTAGTTCAACTCCTCATTTACTGCTGCTGATGCGTGCGCTGCCATAATTACTACCCTTTATTTGAGCGTCTTTAAGTACTCAGTGATATCCGCCACGTCCTGCTCCGAGAGCTTGCCCTCGTACATAGCTGGCATTACTGGACCGTATCCTTGGACGATCTTAGCCATCGGCTTGTAGATCGACTCCTTGATGTAGGCTTCGTCAACAGTAACTTCCGTTCCGTCGGCGAGCTTCTCCTTACGTCCGTAGAGACCCTTGAATGATGGACCTACCATCGCCGATCCATCGATGCTGTGACACGTCGCGCAGAGGTTGCTCGTGTCGTTCACGAGAGCTTTTCCTCGGTCCGCTGGTGTCATGCCAGCAGTGGAGGCCGCGCTCTTCTTTGGAAGCGCTGGGGCAACCTCAACTTTTTGAGTACCATCGATTGTCTTCATAAACTCGATGAGGCCGGTGATGTCGTCATCTGAGAGCTGGCCTTGGTAGCTCGGCATGCCCATAGCTGGGTACCCCTGAACAACCTTGGCCTGCGGCTGAAGGATCGACTCGCGAATGTAGTTCTCATCAACCTTGTATGCCGTTCCGTCAGCGAGCTTGCCTTCCTTGCCGAAGATCTTTAGCCACGAGGGACCTACTCGTTGAGAACCATCCAAGCTGTGGCACGTTACGCACTGCTTGGATACGTACAGCTCTTTTCCGCGGTCAGAGGGCTTGAGAGACGCGAGCTTTCGAGCCTCGCTGTCATCAGCGAGCCATCGCTCGAACTCTGCCTTTGGAAGAACCTTCAAGCGAGCCAACATTCTTGAGTGCTCATTTCCGCAGTACTCCGTACAGAACACTTGGAAGTCTCCGGTCTGGATCGGACGGAACCACTCATAGGTGTAGCGACCTGGAATAACGTCAGCCTTGGTTCGCATGACCGGCACAAAGAATGAGTGAAGAACGTCCTTAGCGGTCATGACGAGCTTGACCGGCTCATCAACAGGAACAACGAGCTCGCCTGTCGTTTTCTTTCCGTTCTTATAGGTGAAATCCCATGCCCACTTACGACCTGTAACATTGATCTCCATCGCGTTCGCTGGAGGAGTGCGAAGAGCAACGAAGGAATCGTATCCAAGCCAAGCAACCCAGATACACACGAGGGTCGGGAATACGGTCCAAATAATCTCAAGGGTACTGTTACCCTCGATGCGCGGAGTATCGTGGTCTTGGCCGTCTCGTTGACGATAGATAACGGCGAAGTACAACATTACGCCAACGATCGCTACCGTGCAGATGACGGAGAGAATCGTTACAACATCATGGGCGTAATCTACCTTGTGTGCAAAGTCAGAGCCTTGCTGTCCTAACAGTCCCAACATACCAGTCTCTATCGTTACTCCTAAAAAATCCTTCCGGTCTCACTAACTCGCTGCAGAACCTCGGCGATTCCTGACAAAGAAATAATACACGAGACCGAGACCGATGAGCGTAAGCGCGCCCCCAATTCGAAGCAATCCTCGAACCGCCCACGTGTATCTACCTTTGACGGCATCAAATCGGAAGCAGTAGAGCAAAAAATGATCTATAGCGGTACCGATACCACCTTTGGAGGCTTCGACTAACGAAAGGCGCACATCCCACGCGGGGAACATAATCCCGGTGAAATATTGCGAGATGAGGCCGCCCGAGGTCAATATCATAACCGCCGCTGAATGAGCAAAATCTACTCCATCTTTCACGAACTTAAATCCAAGTTCGCTCATAAGAGCCGACACATTCTCAGGGGTTCCCACTACGTAGTGTATCGCGGCACTCCCCGCGCGGGCATCACCCTCTAGCCGAGCGTTAAACTTATCCATCACCGCTCGAGCGTCCGCAGGCGTCTCGGTCGGATCAAAGCCCACAACGAGAACGGAGTAGTCGTGCCCAAGCTTAAGCGGCAGTTCATTAAGCAGGTCGTAGACCCCATTCAGCAGCAACCCGCAGAGACGAGGGCACTTGTAGTAAACCGGGGCTATCAGGATAGGCTTATCCGGGAGGGCGAAATTCTTGAGGGGCTTCGTAACGCCATGAACATCGGTGAACTGGCGATTGAAATCAACCTGCGTGCCTAATTGGGTAAAGATACCAACATCTTGCGCGGCCATAGCTCCAGGGTCTTCAATCGCCCAGACGCTCTTCACCACGCAGAGAACCACACAGCAGCACAGAACCACCTTAAGGAAGGCGCGCCGTATATATAAGGACAAGGGGGTGTGGCCAGGGTTGCCCATAACACTTCCGATAATCGGCCAACTACAAAATCTTTTCAACTAAGTGGCCAGTCTTTCTGGCTCTTTATACCCAACATTGCGCTTCCCTAACCCCTATTATCACGCAACCAACAATTGCTTGACATGCATAACTACCCTTAGTACCCTCCCAACTATAGTTGATCGAGTTTATCAACTATCGATCTTTACGAAACAAGGCCCGCTGGCGAGAGCACGCAAGCGGCCCCTCTTCAGAGGTAAGGTCATGGATATTTGGAAGAAGTTCGAAGAGAACAACATTACCCACAGCGCTGCGCACCACCTTCTCGCGATCCTTGAACTAAGAGAGAAGAGAGGCTACGCCCGTGTAACCGATGTCGCCCGGGAGCTCAACATCACCACCGGAAGCGCTTCGATCAACCTCAAGTCCTTAAAGGCGAAGAACCTTATCCTTGAGGACGAGAACAAATTCCTCGCGCTCTCCGAAGAGGGAGAGGCGGTCGCTCGGGCCGTACTCATGAGAAAAAATATCCTCTACGATTTTTTGGCGAATATACTCAACGTTCGACCGGAGCAAGCAGAGATAGATTCGTGCAAAACCGAGCATCTCATCAGCGCGGAGACAGCGAAGAAGCTTCAGGAGTTCATCGTCGGGTATCGCGCTAAGGTTTCATAGTCGGCAGATTCACCGTCGGTTGCTGTTTTTACATCCAAAGGATAAGACCTCTCATCATGAAAGCGACACTCAAAGAAGCGCTCAAAAGCGCGATGAAAGCCCAAGATAAACTTCGACTTGAGACTATTCGTTCGGTCCTCACCGAGATTCAATACGAAGAGATGCAAAAGTCGATCGATCAGCTTGGAGCTGCCGAGTGTCTTCAAGTCGCGCTGCGCGAAGTAAAGAAACGACAAGAGGCGATCACCTTTGAGGAGCAAGCCGGCCGAGCTGAACAGAAAGCCAAGCTCCAAGCTGAGATAGCAATCCTTGAGGAGTTCCTACCGAAGCAACTCTCAGCCGACGATCTTGAGAAGATCATCGTGACCTTGAAAGAGAGCACACCAGGCCTCGCGCTGAACGTTGTCATGAAACACTTGAAGGACAACTACGCCGGTCAATACGACGGCAAGAGCGCGAGCGAGATTGCGAAACGCGTTGTAGGGTAACGAACTTGAAGCCTCCAACCTTTTGCGTGGAAAGTGTCCTCCCTCACTCTCCAGCGGAGGTCTTCGCCTGGCATACGCGAGTTGGTGCCTTCGAGCGATTCAATCCACCGTGGCGACCCGTCCAGATTATTAAAGCTCCGAGCTCCCTTCGCGATGGCTCTCAGGTTGAGATCAAAGTTCCCTTGCTAGGGCCGCTCGGAATTCTATGGAAACTCACCCATCGCGACTACCGCGACAGCGAACAGTTCTGTGATGAGCAGATTACGGGCCCCTTTCGCTCGTGGAGGCACTACCACAAGTTCATCGCTGCTCCAGATCAATCGTGCCGCATGCGCGACGAGATACACTTCGCTCTTCCGCGTGGTATGAGTTTGGCGAAACCGCTCATTATCCGGGAGCTGACTCGTCTCTTTCGATACCGTCATATGATTCTACAGAATGATTTGGCTCTGCACGCGCGCTTTAAAGACTCTCCTCGTAAAACTATCTTGGTGAGCGGCTCATCTGGATTTATCGGCTCCGCGCTCTGCGCGTTTCTCTCTACCGCTGGCCACACCGTCATACGCCTGGTTCGTCGCTCCCCTCGTGATTCCGGAGAGCGACCATGGGATCCAGAGCGAGAGGTTCTTGAGCCCTCTGTCTTTGACGGGGTTGATGTCGTTATTCACCTCGGCGGAGAGAGCATCGTTGGGCATCGATGGACCCCGGAGTACAAACGAAGGATCCTTGAGAGCCGCACCAAGTCATCAGCGCTTCTCTGCAAAACTATCGCTCACCTCGAACATAAGCCTGAGGTTGTGATTATGGCCTCGGCGATCGGCTACTACGGCGACACGGGAGACTCTCTTGTCGACGAACGGTCTCCCGCCGGCACGGGCTTTCTGGCTGATACGGGCAAGGCATGGGAAGCGAGCGCTCGAGACAATCTCCGAGATGCAACCAGGTTGGTTCATATTCGTATCGGGACGGTACTCAACGCCGCTGGTGGAGCGCTCAAGCAGATGCTCCCAATCTTTAAACTTGGCGCCGGTGGCGTGCTCGGAAGTGGCCGCCAGTATATGAGTTGGATAGCGCTTCAAGATCTGCTCGGAATCTTCGAATACGCCATGTTTACCTCGTCGATGCGCGGAGCGTTCAATGCAGTAGCTCCGGAGCCTGTAACGAATCGAGAATTCACGAAGACCCTTGGCAAGATCGTGCGAAGACCCACCATCGCACCAGCGCCCGCCGCTCTGTTGCGATTGATGTTCGGCGAAGTGGCTGACGCGGTACTCCTTGCGAGTTGTCGAGTCTCTCCGCGAGCGTTGGTTGATTCAGGCTACACCTATATCCTGCCGAACCTTGAAGAGGCACTTCGTTGTGAGTGCGGGGAGTTTTAGACTTCCATCCCGGACCAATCGATCATTAGCAGCCCCATACTTGATCAAGAAACCTCAAGGAACGTCACCCTGAATTCATACGTGATTGGTCGAGAGGAATTTACAAAATCGAGCTCCCTGCTATCCCGGCTCCGGGGAACTACATTCCGGGGTCTATACACCGAATAAGCAGTAAAAAGGTGCACTTTCCAACCGACCGCATTTATAAGTATTTAATTGTGATTGAGCTGCCGATAGGGCGCACAGTATCCTAAAGCCTGTCATTGAAGTGTTAGATCCCCCGATCTGCGCAATACGTATGTTATGCAGCTGACTAGTCGCCACCAATCGTCATGTAATGTACAAGCTACTCGTCATCGACTTGGACGGAGTCATAAGACTTTGGCCGCACGACATAGATCGACAAATCGAAGCTGCAGCTGGTCTTCCGGTCGGTGCGATTAAACGCGCAGCATTCTCAGTCGACATCTTGGAGCCATCCATTACAGGACGATGTACCGACGAAGAGTGGCGTTGTGCGATTGCACGAAAGCTCGCGACGACGACTTGCCCGGATATGGCAACGGAAGTCGTTCCTCGCTGGTCGATGTCATCGGGGACGGTCAATACGCCCTGCTTGCAGCTCCTCGAAAGGTTGTCCAAGAGTGTTCAGATAGCGCTGGTGACTAACGCGACATCTCGTCTTAATGACGACCTCAGAACACTGGGTATTTCGGAAAGGTTTGCGGCGGTGTTCAACTCATCTCAAATGGGCGTGGCTAAACCCTAGCGTGCCTTTTTTGAGCACGTCATTAGGGCGACAGGCATGACTCCGAGCGCAACTCTGCATGTCGAGGATTCAGGTTCGAACGTGAGTAGCGCTCGTGAACTGGGGATACAGAGCCACTTATAAGAAAATGCTGAAAACCTTCGACGATTCTTTGAGGCCGCAGGTGTCTTGCAGAGCGCCGATATAACCAATAAGCAACGGCCGTAGTCATTGCGGACCTTAAAGCTTCAAGACGCCGCCCGCAGCCACTAACATCATGTACCCTCACCACCTCCGAAACCGATTCTCCTCTTGTTCGGGGGCTCCGTGGGCGACATCAGCTCGCGAATAGCATCAAAAACCACCTTGAACTGCCGATCATAGCGCTGTTCGAGCTCCGCAAGTTTACGAGCGAGCTCCTGATTTGACGAAATGAATCCCCGGAGTTTTACGAAGGCGCGCATGATTTCAATGTTAACCTGGACCGCCTTTTTGCTTCGTAAGACTGCGGACAACATCGCAATGCCCTGTTCGGTGAACACCAGGGGGCGATAACGGCGTCCACCATAAGATGAACTTGAGATCCCAATTTGGGATCTCAAGTTTACAACCTCCTGATCTGACAGTTGAAACATGAAATCATGCGGAAAACGATCGGCATTTCTCCTTACGGCACGGGTAAGAATTCTCGTCTCAACGTCGTAAAGTCGAGCCAGGTCTTCGTCCAACATCCCTTTGTGACCACGGACAAGGTAGATCAGATTTTCAACATTCATCGGTAGAAGGGAATTGTCAGTCATAGCACCTCCAATTAATCTATCGCCAAAAATGACGATAAGTTGCCTGGAGCCATAACCACAACGAGGACAGGACGGACCAAAGGTCTTTCGTGTTTGGGAAACGAGTCTTCTGTTGTGACACTGGTAGGCCGTCTGTCTCGCGAAACGTTACCACCTAAAAGCCGATTCTTCTTTTTCTATGCTCAGTCGGCTTCTCAAGTTGTGCGATTAGAAATCGAATCTCTTGCAACTCCTGCTCGTGCTCCGCGAACCCCTGGGCGAGTCGTTTCTCGATGTCTTGCAGTCGCCGCTTTAGCTCTCCGTGTTCGGCAAGCATCGTCCTCATGCGAATAAAGGTGCGTACGACGATAATACTCGCATGAATCGCGACCTTGCTGCTTAGCACGTTAGCGGCCATGACGGCGCCGTGCTCGGTGAACACATACGGTCGATAACGACGCCCTCCTTTCGGTCCATTTGAGGTCGCAATTTGCGACCTCAAACTCGCAACTTCTTGAAAGTCCAGTTGAAACATAAAGTCGTCAGGGAAGCGATCACGGTTTCGCTTAACCTGCTCATTGAGCCGCTTTGTTGAGACCCCATACAGTCGAGCAAGGTCTTGGTCGAGAATCACCCGCTGTCCTCGAATGGTGAGGATGATGCCCTCAATACTGGTGAATGTGCCTTGTTCCATGGAGGTCTAATCGAAAGTGCGCGGTGGAAGTTACGTGGTCGCGGGCAAAGGGATAGCAATTAAAGCCAGCGCAGCGCTCTGGGCCCGCTGCTTATCACCGTTATCCTTTTCTACCGAATCCAATCGGTTTTTTGAACTTGGCGGCGGTAGATCCATCAGTTGTTG
>JAIXPR010000313.1 GCA_027486155.1 Pseudomonadota bacterium
ATCTCTGAGTTTCAGCTCATCAAGGAGAAGATAGGTTTGATGACGACCCTTTGCTTCGCCTCAGAGAGCGTCGTGAGTGTCGTCGGACACCTCATCGATTCAGAGGTTGAGGACTTCTCGGTTGAGGCCGCGATGAGTAAGGTGTTTGTATCGGAAGCCTTGTGGACCGTCGCCGACGAGGCTCTTCAGATAGCTGGTGGAAACGGCTTCATGAAGGAGTATCCGTACGAACGGGTCGTTCGCGATAGTCGAATTAACCGGATCTTCGAGGGAACGAACGAGATCCTGAGGCTCTTTATCGGCCTCTCCGGAATGAAGGACGCTGGCGAGGAGCTTAAAGATGTAGCTCGGAGTCTGAGTGGGATCTTCAACCACCCGATCAAGGGATTCGGCGTTCTCTCCGGTTACGCCTCCAAGAAGATTAGCCAGTATACCCCAATCGGGAGAGACGCGCTGACCCGCGTTCATCCCGCTCTCAGCGAGCAGTCCCAAGCGCTCGAGGGGTTGGTGAGTAAGCTCGCGGGCGCGGTTGAGTCAACGCTTCGCACCTACGGTAAGAATATCATCGGAAGCCAACTCGTTACCAAGCGTCTCTCGGACTCCGCGATGGATATTTTTGTCGCGATGTGTGTCGTTTCCCGGGTAACCGCGATGCTTCAAGGGAAGGGGATCGGCGCCAGCAAAGATGAGCTGAACATCGCCAAGGTCTTCGTTCATCAGGTTACCACCCGGGTGAATGCTAACTTGAAGGCGCTCTCCGAGAACGCAGATAAGGAGCTGTGCGCGCTGGCTGATAGCGTGGTAGAGCAGGGTACCTATCGTTGGGATGTTCTCTAAGGCAGGCGCGTCCCCTAAGGGCCACGACGGTCCCTGACTGCCTTCGGCCATGTATCGCGCCACGGATATCAGATCTTGGCAGGAAAACCTCAGTAAGAGGGCTAATCCCCTTGCAGCCCCGCCCGTTTTTACCTACCTTCAAAACGTTTTCAACGGAGAGGGTTATGAAGAAGCTTTGGGGTGGTCGATTTTCTGATTCCGCGGACGCGTTTGCCGAGGCCTTCGGGGCCTCTATCTCCTTTGATCAAACCTTCGCCCCGTACGACATCCAGGGCAGTATAGCCCACGCGACGATGCTGGGAGAGACGGGCATCATCTCCGCAGAGGAGTCAAGGCAGATAGTCGAAGGGCTCAAAAAGGTTCGACAGCGATGGGAGCGCGGAGAGCTTGAGTTTCGCCTCTCCGATGAGGATATTCACATGAATATCGAGCGGTACCTGACCGAGGAGATCGGGCCCGTGGCGGGAAAGCTTCACACCGCTCGAAGCCGGAACGACCAGGTCGCGACGGATTTCCACCTTTATATCCGCGCCCAGATAGTCGCGATTGCGACAGCGATTGCGGAGGCCCAGCAGGCTCTTATTGAAAAGGCTCGGGCTCACATGGACGCGATTATGCCGGGGTATACTCACCTGCAACGCGCTCAGCCCGTCCTCTTTTCGCACCATCTCTTGGCGTACGCCGCGATGCTCGACCGAGACGGTGGCCGCCTTGTCGATCTCTGGAAGCGGGTTAATATCCTTCCGCTCGGAGCCGGCGCGCTCGCGGGAACGACCTTCCCGATCGATCGCGAGCGAGTCGCGACCCTCTTGCGCTTCGAGGGGGTGTATGAAAACAGCATGGACGCGGTGAGCGACCGCGACTTCGCGCTTGAGTTCCTCAATTGCTGCGCGACGGTCATGATGCACCTCTCGCGCCTGTGCGAAGAGATTATCATCTGGTCAACCGGAGAGTTCTCATTCATTGAGCTGCACGACTCCCTCTCTACCGGTAGCAGCATCATGCCTCAAAAGAAGAACGCCGACTTCGCGGAGCTTATTCGCGGCAAAACCGGGCGGGTGTATGGAGCGCTCACCACCCTCTATACTGTTATGAAGGGGCTCCCTCTGACCTACAACAAAGATATGCAGGAAGATAAAGAGGGGGTATTTGACGCGACCGAGACGGTGTACGGGTCGTTAAAGATAGCGGCGGCTATGATAAGAACCCTCACGGTCAATAAGGAGGCGATGCGGGCGCACGCCGAGCGTGGATTCACCAACGCGACCGACGCGGCGGACTACCTCGCCAAGAAGGGGCTTCCGTTCCGTGAGGCGCACGAGGTGGTTGGTAAGCTCGTCAAGCACTGCGTCATCGCGAAATGTGATCTCGGCGCGCTGACCCTTGAGACCTATAAATCGTTCTCACCCCTCTTTGAGCGGGATATTTTCGAGGCTATCTCACTTGAGACCGTTGTAAATCGTCGGTTGACCCGGGGAGGTACCGGCACGCAAGCGGTAGAGGCTCAGAGCGTCATCGCCGGCCAACGGCTACAACATCTCACGGCGTGGGTTCAAAGCCATCAAGCCCTTGTGGTTGCCGAGTAGCGTTCTATCACGGAGTCGCCCGCATATCTGGAGCGGGCGCACGGCGGAGAACCCCCGTCGCTCTCTCGACCTTTGTAAGGAACCCCTCGCACGCGTCATGATATCGAGCGCGTGTCCATCCGAGATGGCTGAGCTCGTCAAAGTAGGTGCCGGCAAAGGTGAGGTAGTAGGTGATTACCTGCAAGTCGTCCGGAAGTTCAAAATGCCCCCTTCGTGGCATAAAAGGGATAGCTCGTACGGGCACTCGGTTTGGTAGTTCGGTTGGGGAGGAGAAGTAGCTCCACGCGTCCCGCGTGAGAAGTTGAGCTATCTTCTCTTCGTCGATCTCGAGGGGCATCGCGAACATCCTCATCATATCTATCCCAGTCACCTCATTTGGCACGCTAATCATTCACCTTCCCTTTATCCTTCGGTATGACGGAAGCTAGACGCGGGCCCCTGTGCTCATCATGGGAGCGGGCCGATAGTATCGGTACGCTTAACCTGTTTCTTACCCTTCCAAGGAGGAGCTTTATGAAAGGATCTGAGCAAAAATCCAGCGCCCGAGACCAGCGAGGTAGCGAGGAGCGTTTTCTGGCGCTTGAGACTGTCTTTAAGTCGATTGAGCTAACCGCCGAGTC
>JAIXPR010000280.1 GCA_027486155.1 Pseudomonadota bacterium
ATCAAGGATTACGAGAGGCGGCTGAACTCATGAAGCGAGAGGGCCTGCCGGCGCCAGTTGTTACCAATTTTGAGCGCCTCTTTGAATGTGTTATCCGTGGAGAAACTGGCATTATTCAGGAGGAGGAGATCGAGCCGGTTGCTCAGGTCGATACCTTGGAGGATCTTCTCGCCGCGGGTGAGGCTGCTCAAGAGGGACGAAAGCTGCTCGATAAGCTTGTCGTCGTGCGCCTGAATGGTGGATTGGGAACGACTATGGGACTTGAGCGGGCCAAATCCCTGCTCAAGGTGAAGGACGGTCACACCTTTAATGATGTCATCGCGCTCCAGCTTCGCGAACTTGGCAAAACCACCGGTATTTCTATCCCTCTCATCCACATGACGAGCTTCTCGACGGACGAAGATGTTCGGAATGTGATGCGCGCATACTCAGATCTCAGTCCTGAGGGATTGCCCGCGACCTTCTTGCAGCACAAACACCCCAAGATATATCTCGACAACTTCACTCCCGCTCAGGAGGAGGCTGAGGAGCTTAACTGGAATCCCCCCGGTCATGGAGATATTTATGCCTCCCTGATAGCGACAGGGCTCGCTGAGAAGTTGATCGCCATGGGGAAGCGTTACCTCTTCGTTGCCAACGCGGACAATCTTGGGGCTACGGTAGAGCCGGCGATCCTTGGCTACCTCGCAAAGACGGGAGCTCCCTTTCTCATGGAGACGGCGGAGCGCACCAAGGCTGACGCTAAAGGCGGACACCTCGCGCGGCGTCGATCGACGGGACGGCTTTTGCTCAGAGAGAGCAGTCAAGCCCCGACAACAGAGAGCGGAGAGATCATTCCTCAATTCCAGGATGTCTCGTTGTATCGGCACTTCAACACTAACAATATCTGGTTGGACCTTGAGGCTGTGGCGGATGTCGCTCGAACGCATGATGGCACGGTTCCGCTGCCACTTATTAGTAACAAGAAGACCGTTAACCCTCGAGACAAGTCGAGCCGCAAGGTGGTTCAGATTGAGACCGCCATGGGAGCGGCCATTGAGGTGTTCGAGGGCGCTCGAGCTCTTCAGGTTCCGCGCTCACGGTTCGCGCCTGTTAAGTCTAACAACGACCTCCTTGTTGTTCGCTCCGACGTCTACACGCTCAATCCCGACTACACGATGACCGTGAGTGCGCGGCGAACGATGCCGGGTTTGCCACTAGTTTCGCTCGATCCCGCTCACTACGGGCTTATCAAGGATTTCGAGGGGCGGATAAAGATTGTTCCATCGCTGATCGAAGCCGAGTCCTTAACGGTGCGAGGAGATGTGACCTTTGATCACGCTGTTGTCATAGCGGGGAAGGCGGTTATTAGGGCCGTGGATGCCGCTCCGAAAGAGATCCCCTCATCGTTGACTCGGGTTGATTCCCAAGAGGTCGTCATATAAGGCCAGGAATTGAGCGTGGCGCGACGAGCCCTCGCCAGAGGGGCTTTTCGCCACCTACGTGTTATTCTTAGCGTCCTCTCCCTGCGGGGATCTCAATCCCCGCATTCACCCTCTCGCAAAAACCAATCCTTTGCAGAGTTGTCATGCCGGTTTACACTTACTGGGAGCAGCGAGTCGTCGTGGGCCTATCACTTCATCGAGAAAGAGCGTTTCTTGGTTACTAATCTCCCCGTACCACTGTCTGAATATGGGGACGAGCATCTCCTTGGATTGTGGGAGGTGCTGCGCCATCGAATAGAGGTGGAGCCCCTTAACCTTTTTGCCACGGTGATATTCCTCTGCGCTATTATTCACACCTTCAGCGCGTCATGGTTTCTTCGGCTCGCCAAGCGGCGAGAGGAGCAGGAGCACCTCTCCTGGCTCGAATCTTCGAAAGATGGAGGTGCGGGGGAGCCTCCGCTTCGGTTCTTTACGGTGCTCCTTCACTATCTCGGCGAGTTGGAAGCGGTGTTCGGTCTCTGGGTTGTTCCCTTGATCATTGCTATCACCGCTTCGAAGGGGTGGGGCGTCACGAAACACCTACTTGAACACTCTGTGCATTTCAGTGAGGCGGTTTTTGTGGTGGTCATTATGGCGATCGCCTCGTCGCAACCTCTCCTCTATAGCGCCGAGCGGGTACTCGCGAGGATCGCTCGGATCATGGGGGGTACTCCTGGAGCATGGTGGGGAACGATCCTTATCGTAGGACCTATCTTCGGTTCTCTTATTACAGAGCCCGCCGCGATGACCCTGTGCGCGCTGCTCTTGGGCCAGCACTTCTATCGGTACAAGCCATCGAAGACTCTCGCCTATGCAACGGTAGGTCTCCTCTTCACCAACATCTCGGTAGGAGGCGTGCTGACGCACTTTGCGGCCCCCCCTGTGGTTATCGTTGCCTCCTCCTGGAATTGGGACACCCCATTTATGTTTTTGACCTTCGGTTGGAAGGCCTTAAGCGCAGTGTGTTTCTCGACGCTCGCGTATCTCTACCTCTTTCGTCGAGAGTTTCACGCGATGGCGCAACGGCTCACCCCGTTTGAGGCGTCACATCCGGTGCTTGAGAAGTCCACCCCGTTTGGCGTGATTGTGGTTAATCTCCTCTTTATGGCGTGGACCGTGGTTAACGCTCGAAGTCCGCAACTCGTGATCGGCGGGTTCCTGTTTTTCCTCGCGTTCGCTGACGCGACGCGGCATTTCCAACGAGCTATCTCTCTCCGCATGCCGCTGCTCGTTGGTTTTTTCCTCGCCGGCCTCGTAGTGCATGGCACCTTCCAAGGGTGGTGGATTGAGCCGCTCCTTTTAAGACTTGGAGAGGGGGCGCTTTTACTTAGCTCCGTGTTCCTCTCCGCTTTTAACGACAACGCCGCGATCACCTATCTCTCTTCGTTGGTGCCTCACTTTTCGGCTGACCAGCAGTACCTCGTACTCTCAGGGGCGGTCGCGGCTGGTGGGCTTACCGTTTTGGCGAACGCACCTAATCCGGCCGGGAACGCATTGCTATCAAGATATTTTGAAGGGGGGATATCTCAGGTTCTCCTCTTTCTTGCGGCTATCTTTCCACTTGCGGTAAATCTGATGTTCTTCGTGAGTTTTCGGTAAAGATGAAACATTCTCGGTTGAATGTCGTTGGATGCGGACGCCTCGGACAGGCGATCTCTACGTTATTCATCACGGCTGGTATCGTCGATGAGATTCACGTTTGCAACCGCTCCCAAGCTTCAGGAGCCCAAACGGTAGCGGCGATCGGTGTCGGTGTCGCGCATGCATCGATGGGCGAGATGCCACCAAGTACTCTATGGCTCATCAGCTGTGGGGACGAAGCCATCGAGGAGGTGGCTGAGCGTGTCGCGAGTGAGGCGGCATGTCTGCCGGACGCGATAGTCTTTCACTGCAGCGGCTTATTGGATTCGACCGTTTTGGAGAGTGTGAGAAGAGCGGGAGCTCGTGTGGCGAGCGTACATCCAGTTCGGAGCTTCGCCGATCGTGAGATGGCGGTGCGGGATTTTCGCGGCACCTTTTGTGGTATCGAAGGAGATCTCGCCGCGCAAGAGGTTCTGACAGAGATCTTCACGACGATCGGCGGGAGAGTTTTTCCGCTTTCAACCGAGGGAAAGATTCTGTGTCATGCGGGCCATGTGTTCGCCAGTAACTACGTGGTTTCGCTCCTTGAGTGTGCGCATCGACTCTACAGAGCGGCGGGAATTCCTGAGGAGTTGTCGTGGTGTCTCATGGAGCCGCTCGTGCGGAGCGCTGTCGATAACGTGGTCCGTCTTGGGCCCGCGCGCGCTCTGACGGGTCCTATTGCGAGAGGCGAGGCCGAGATAGTTAAGCGACAAGCGATGGCGGTATCTCAGGAGAGCCCCGTGTCCGGAGAGCTTTATAGGATGCTTGGTTGCGTAGCGGTTGAAGTTGCCACGGCCAACGGATTATCTCCTGAGAGAGGAGATGAGATCCTCCGCGGTCTACGAGGGTGTGGGGATCTGTAGTCGCGATCTATCGCATCGCGGTCTTCACGCTTCCGAAGTAGCGGCGGTACGTAAGAATGACCAGTATCGCCCCGATCATTGCCATAACCAGGCTTACCGGTTCGCGAGGCCCGTACATTCCAA
>JAIXPR010000181.1 GCA_027486155.1 Pseudomonadota bacterium
CATGAACTTGAAGCTTCGCTCCATCACCTTCTTGAAGACGGGGGCTGCGAGGGTTCCTCCATAGATGCTCTTAGCCTTCGGCTCATCGATGATAACCATAGTGGTAAGATTACGAGGAACGCCAAGGGGCGCACCATCAGCGAACCCAACAAAGGAAGCGACATAGGCGCCAGCCATATATCCTCGTCCCTTTGGAGACGCCTTCTGGGCGGTACCGGTCTTTCCACCGACTCGCAATCCCTCTATCTTCGCGTTCGAACCGGTTCCGTGCTCGTCCTCAACAACGCCGTACATCATATCTCGCGCCGCGATAGCGGCCTTCTCGGCCACCACCCGTTGACCGGAAGAGGCGCCCTGTTCACTCATTACCACCGAGAGGCTGGGAAGTATGCCGCCGTTGGCAAGCGCGGCGGTAGCACGAACGACCTGAAGTGGGGTAACCGCTACTCCCTGGCCGAACGAGTGGGTCGCGACATCGATCTTCGCCCATCCCTTTACGTTTCGGAGGATACCGGCCGATTCGCCGGCGAGTCCTAACTTCGAGTCAACACCGAATCCGAATCGCTTAAGGTAGGAATGAAGTCGGTCCGGCCCAAGCCGTAACCCTACTTTGGTCATCCCGATATTAGACGAGCGAACTACCACATCATAAAAACTCACGGTGCCTGATGGGTGAACATCCTTGACCGTATGGGTCGAATATCGGAACCGTCCATTCTCGCAGTTAATCATTTCAGTGGGAGTGACCACCCCCGCATCCATGGCCGCAGCCGCCACTATCGGCTTCATCGTGGATCCTGGCTCGAACACCGCCTCCACCAAGAGATTCCGTAGCGCGTTCTTGGAATCGGTTGCGGGGTTATTGAAATTGTAGCTCGGCGATTGACTCAAAGCGATAATCTCACCGGTGTTCGAGTCGATCATGACCGCCATCGCCTGTTTAGCATTAGCGGCTTTGCGACCGACCTCCAACTCTTCGTCCATGATCAACTGAAGATCCGCGTCGATAGTCAGCTGCAGAGCGGCACCCTTGGGAACCTCGAACGCCCCCTCATCTGCCGATTGGCTCACCTGAATAACCTTACCGAAGGCATCCCGGGTACCTCTCGTTTTGAGGTGGTCCATGTGGAGCTTCTTCTCGTACAAGCTCTCAATACCGGAGAGACCCTTACCATCGATGCCGACCTTTCCTATCAGCGCGCTCGCAGCTTGGTTGTACGGATAGAATCGACGGGACTCAAGCACCGTGCCTACTCCAGAGATCGAGAGCGACGCCACCTTCTCTACCTGATATCGAGGCACCTGACGCTTGATCCACACAAAGGGCTGGCTACTGGAGAGCTTCTCTCGGATAGCCGCTGGCTTCATCTCAAGGAGAGCCGCTAACTCTCGAGCCGCGGCATCCTTGTCCTTCACCTGTTTCGGGCGAACGTACACGGACTCCGCCGGGACGGAGACCGCCAAAAGCTTGCCATGTCTATCAAGAACTGGCCCACGCTCAGCCGCGATTTCGACCTCGGCTACGTGTTGCTTGATAGCCCAATCCTGCCATGTCTCAAAATCCGAGACCTGCAGACTCCACATGCGAGAGAGCAAGAGCCCAGTCCAACCGAGGGCAAACAGCCCGATCAAACGAAGACGCATTGGTCTTTGATTCGCCAGAGCGAGAGAAGAGGCGGCGGGACGCTCGGAGAACGCGAAATCACGACCGATTAGCCCTGAACGTCTCGAGGATTCGTGAGCGGGCCTGTCGACGTTTGCGGCGAGATCCCCGCTCCCATAGAGGTCCGTGTTCGCTGGTTCAGAAGGTGAAAGGTGAAAATCGGTCTGCTTTCGTTTGGGAAACATTCGCCCGCTCAATACTCAATCAACCCGCTACGCGGGTGCCGCACTATCACACAGATAAAATGCCACACAGATAAACTGCCACACTGACATTCGTCGGCGGGATTGTGTTTTAAAATAACCCTTCCCCGAACTATGGGGAAGGGTAAAAAGGAGCGAGCGCGACGAATTAGTAGGTAATTTTTAGTGTCTGACCGAGGCTGTTCTCGTCGAGGCCTACCTTCTCTCGGGCCGTTCGTGAAAGAGAATCTGGGCGCATCAAAACGGAACGTTGGAGCTCAAGCTCTCGACGCTCCATATCGAGAGCGACAGTCTTCTGACGCTCTCGCGCCAAACCGTACCCGAGGTCCGTTGCCTCAAGCTTCGCCCATACCTTCACACCCAAGAGAGCGAGAAGAACCACAGCCCCGACGAGCTGCACCTTCCCAGACACCCGAGTAGCTTCGCGTTTAACGTAAACCGATTGATACTGCAAACACACTGCCATATAACCTCAACCCTCTCTAGACTTTGTACAGACAAATTACTTTTCTGTCGCTACCAAAAGTGACATCGCTCTCATTTTTTTCACTGCTCACTTCGAAAAATCTTTTTCAAATTCCATCACGCGCAATCGCGCGCTTCGCGACGCGGGATTTCGCTCAATCTCATCATCGGACGGCGCGATCGCCTTGCGATACACAACGTGACCAACGCGGGTCTCTGTGCGCGCGCCACGCCACGACGCTGGATAGCTCCCGGCGGACTCCCAACTCCGCATACGATTCGTAACGATCTTGTCCTCGATCGAATGAAAAGTAATTACCGCGAATCGTGTGCCTTTTTTTGAGACCTTCGGTACCGCTTGGAGAAAGTGCTCGAGCTGACCGATCTCGTCGTTGACCTTCATTCGAAGGGCTTGAAACACGACAGTAGCGGGGTGAACCCTCGATTCCCCTTTTTTCCCGAGATGCGATTGCTTAATCACGTCCGCCAGGTGTCGAGCGCTCTCAAAAGGCCGCTCCTCCACTATGGTTCGCGCGATGCCCCGAGCGTTCTGCCCTACCCCACCC
>JAIXPR010000162.1 GCA_027486155.1 Pseudomonadota bacterium
CCACCCTCAGCCAAAGCCACGTAGATATCTCGCTCGGGCGCCGAATTCACAAAATCCTGCGCGCTCATCCCTGAGCTCTCATCCATACGCATATCGAGCGCGCCCTCATCGGCAAAGGAGAACCCCCGCCCCTCTTTGAGCTGGTCGGTAGACATCCCTAAGTCGGCGAGCACACCATCGAACCCTTTAAAGGAAATCGCGCGCTCAAGATCCGCGAACGGCGCATGGACAAGCTCAAGACGCTCTCCGTAGCGAGCGACCAAAGCCTCGCCTCGCTGAATAGCGCGACTATCCCGATCCATGGCGACAACCCAAGCATCCGGACTGGCCTCGAGGATCGCTTTCGTGTGCCCACCGCTTCCAAAGGTACAGTCCAAGAACATCCCCCCTTTCTTCGCCTGGAGGGCCTCAATGACCTCATCAACCATGATAGGGACGTGAATCCCAACTTTCGTACTGCTCATATATCCACATCAGCGAAGAGGTCCGGATTCTCCAAGAGCGCCTGCTCCGACGCCTCGAAGATCGAATCCCATACCCGCTTATCCCAAATTCGAAATCCGTGAATGGAGGAGGTGAACACCACATCTCGCTCCAACCCGGCATACGCCCGGAGGTATGCCGGCACTAAAATTCTGCCGTTGCTATCGATCGCGCACTCGGAGGCACGGCTGAGGTAGAAGTTCTCAAGACGCTGCAGCTTGCTGCTAAATCGGCTCTTCTCACGGAGCCTCGCCTCGAAATCCTCCCATGCGTCGAGCCCAAACCCCTCGATACACCGCGATCCCTCAGAGATGTAGTTGGTGACCACTACCCCTCGCTGCTCGCGCTCGCCAAGAACCTTTCGGAACTCGCTGGGGAGACTGACGCGACCCTTGTCATCAACGGAATGTACGCAATTGCCCCGGAAAGAGACGTGCAGTGGGCGCTTCGACGCACGACCAGCCTGCGAACGATGCTCCCGCTCGTCAGTGCTGTCCTGTTGAGGCTTGTCGTTCATGAAGTCACCCACCGTCGCCAAGGAGAACTACAAACACTGCTGTAACCTGAACTAACCGAACTGCAACCTAATGGGCGGCGATACCACTTTGCCCCACCATCTCCCACAAGCTACAAGGGATCACGAAGATCCGTCAATCCACTAAAAACGGTAAACCGTTAAAATATATGGCTATTTCAAAGCACTTAAAGTTGCCTGCTCGATTGTGCAAGGAGAGCTGCGGGTTAGGCGCCATGGGAAATCCCCCCCGCCTCGGGGGACACTCGGTCGAACCCATCTGGGGCCGGCCCGTCCACACGCTTGAGTACATGCGGCTGGACGAGTACGACCGCCGATGACGAGCGAGGGAGAAGCGAGGGGCGGCTGACGAGGCGCCCGGCCCCTACTCCACCGTTACACTCTTGGCGAGATTTCGCGGGAGGTCCACATCGGTGCCGTTCAAGACAGCGACGTGGTAGGCAAGCATTTGGAGTGGAACGTTAAGTAGAATAGGACTCAACTCGGAGGACACAAAAGGAACGCGAATGAGCCCCTGAGTGGCGACCCCTTTGAGATCCTCCTCGGAGGCATCGGTCACTACGATCACCCGGGCGCCTCGAGCCTCTACCTCTTTGAGGTTAGAGAGGGTCTTCTCAAACAGCGGCTTCTCACGTTGTAAAATCATGACGACCGGCATGTTCTCATCGATGAGAGCAATCGGACCGTGCTTCATCTCTCCCGCGGGATAGCCCTCGGCATGTATGTAGGAGATCTCTTTCAGCTTCAACGCCCCCTCTAGCGCAATAGGGTAGCACCGCCCCCGACCCAGAAAGAGGAAGTCGCGAGCCTGAAAGAATTTCTTGGCGACGACCGCCACCTCGCTATCGACCTTGAGGGTCTGAGAGAGGGCCGCGGGCAGTTCAAGGACCGCGTGAAGAACGTTCCGTCGCGCCGCGGCTGACATCGTCCCCCGAGCCTCCGCGAGGAAGAGCGCCAGGAGTTGCAGCGCTACCAACTGAGTCGTAAACGCTTTTGTTGAGGCCACGCTGATCTCAGGACCGGCATGTGTGTACATAACCATCTCGGCCTTACGACAGATTGAGGCGCCGACCACGTTGCAAATAGCGAGCGTAGGCCCCTTCCCGGCGGCACACTCGAGCGCGCCAAGCGTGTCGAGGGTCTCTCCGGATTGGGAGACCGCGATAACGAGGGTGTCGCTATCGATGAGACGAGAGCGATATCGGAACTCTGACGCGTAATCGACCTCACATGGGATGCCGGCGAACTCCTCGATAAAGAACTTCCCCTCAAGGCACGCGTGCCACGCGGTTCCACACGCGACCATGACAATTCTCTTGAGCGAGGAGGCCTTTCCACGGAGGGCGTCCAGTTCAGGAAGCTTTACGGAGGCGTCATGCTCTGAGATACGACCTCGGAGGGTATCTCCCACTACCCGAGCCTGGTCGTGGATCTCCTTCAACATGAAATGCTTAAAACCACCTTTTTGCGCCGTAATAGGATCCCATGAGATGGTCTCCTCTGTCCGAGACACCTGCTTGCCGCCGTTTTCTATGTACACCGACGAGGCGGTAACCTCCGCGAGATCGCCGTCCTCCAACACCAGGATCCGTCGCGTATGTTGAAGCACCGCGGGGATGTCGCTAGCGATCAGATTCTCCTCATCGCCCCTACCGATAATTATCGGGGTGGAGTTCTTCGCCACGAGGACGCGGTCTGGATTATTCGAGTCGATGGCGAGAAACGCGTAGCTTCCCTTAACCTTGGAACACATCTCGCGCATCGCGTCGAGCGGCTCAAGCCCCTCAGCCAGAAGGGTGTTGAGTAGATGCGCGGCCACCTCCGTATCGGTCTCCGAAAGGAAGACACACCCCTTGCCCTCGAGCATGGCGCGAAGTGGAAGATAATTCTCAATGATACCGTTATGAATGAGGCTGACCCGCCCGGCGGTGTGCGGGTGCGCGTTCGTCTCTGTGGGGCGCCCATGGGTCGCCCATCGAGTGTGCCCGATACCGAGCGATGCCGTGCCGTTTCGTTTCTTCGTTGAGAGAACCTTTTTCAGTTCGCTTAATTTTCCAGTAGCTCGGGTGGTCTCTATCGCACCAGCCTCCAGGACCGACACGCCAGCGGAGTCGTACCCCCGGTACTCAAGCGACTCAAGACCTCCGATAATGATCGAGAGGGCGTCACGATTCCCGGCGTATCCAACGATTCCACACATACCTAAACTCCACACGATTCACGTTTTTGAGGACCCCGTTATACCCGCCAGTGCACCTAAGCACCATCGGATACCGGGCCGATTTTGATTTCTCAAAACAGGCACCCAGCCTACGTCCTCTACGGCTATCTTCGGCCAGACGACATTTTTTTTCAAAAACTAGGATCATAGTCCTGTTCAGCTGGAACGAGCTCAAAAACGCTCCGCTCCTATCTTCCTCCCATCACGTAATGAAGGGCTGCCGAGGCCTCGTCGCTAACTACCTTAAATCACATTTCTTTTTCAGCCCCGCGACTCACTCGGGAACCAATAATTCCAGTCAACTAAGTTTCCGACCCTGCCGACATTGATTAGTAAGATGGAGCACCACAACATCTATAGCGAGTGCGCAGGCCCGTTCGCGCGCGGGAAGTGCTGCAAAAATTCCGGATCATCACTTCGCGTGGTAGCCATCTTCGCATGTCTTGTCCTTACCTTTGTAGCAAACCTACGCGCTCCGTCGCTGACACATGCTCAAGAGTCTTCCACGAGGGTCGAGAGTACACCTCCAGCGAGCTCAGCTTCTCAGTCCGTGGCGACGGGTGGATACGGCACGGCGACCTTCACCCCACCATGGGACTCAACTCAGGCGCTCAGCATCTTTGTCACCTCTTCGGCTCAAAATGGTAATCTCGGTGGCTTAGAGGGAGCGCGGACGTTATGCCAAGGGCTCGCAAACGCGGTACCGGCCCTCTCCGGCACCACGTGGTACCCACTGCTCTCAGATTCCACGTATGACGCCGTAAACCTAACCGGCACCTCAGCCGCGTCCTCTCCCATTTATAACCTCGATGGCACTATCATCGCGGCGAATCGCGCCTCCCTCTGGAGCGGCGCGACGCTCTCCACCGGTGTTAAGGGAACTGAGACTGG
>JAIXPR010000145.1 GCA_027486155.1 Pseudomonadota bacterium
ACACGATCATCAACCAGAAGGGGACCGGCGTTATCTGTATTTACGTCGCTATCGGTCAGAAGCGTTCCTCAGTTGTGCAAGTAGTTGAGCGACTCAAGGAGCACGGTGCTATGGACCACACTATCGTGGTTTCGGCGACCGCTTCTGAACCAGCTCCGATGTCGTTCCTTGCTCCCTACGCCGGATGCGCGATGGGTGAGTACTTCATGGAGAACGGCAAGCACGCTCTCATCATCTACGACGATCTCTCGAAGCACGCCGTAGCATACCGAAGCGTTTCGCTCCTTCTTCGACGTCCACCAGGACGTGAGGCGTACCCAGGCGACGTATTCTACCTCCACTCACGACTCCTTGAGCGTGCCGCTAAGCTTAGCGACAAGCTCGGTGGTGGGTCCCTTACAGCTCTTCCAGTCATTGAGACACTTGAGGGTGACGTATCCGCATACGTCCCAACGAACGTGATCTCGATTACGGACGGCCAGATCTTCCTTGAGGCGGACCTCTTCAACTCCGGTATTCGTCCAGCGGTGAACGTAGGTCTCTCGGTTTCCCGTGTGGGAGGAGCCGCTCAAGTTAAGGCGATGAAGAAGATCGCCGGAACGCTCCGGCTTGACCTCGCCCAATACCGAGAGAAGCAGGCGTTCGCCCAGTTCGGATCTGACCTTGATGCCGCTACCCGCGCGCAGCTCGCGAAGGGCGCTCGTCTCGTTGAGATCTTGAAGCAAGGCCAAAACGTTCCGATGCCGGTAGAGCTTCAAGTTCTTTCCATCTTCGCGGTAGCTAACGGCTACACTGACAAGCTTGAGGTTGCTCAAGTTCGTCCGTTCGAAGAGGCGCTTCACCGTCACATGCTTTCAAATGAGTCAGCTCTCATGAACGATCTCCGTGTTAAAGCGGAGCTCGATAAGGACATCACTGAGCGTTTGAAGAAGTCTATCGGTAGCTTCGTTGAGAAGTTCATCGCTGGAACAGCGACATCTGTAACCGCGAGCGCGAACGGTGCTGGGCACGGTTCTCAGTCACATAAGTCGGCTCCAGCTCATGCTACCGCAGCATAAGGATTAAAACCTCATGGCAGGTCTTAAAGAGATTCGCCGACGATTAAAGTCGGTGAAAAATACAAAGAAGATCACCTCGGCGATGAAACTCGTCGCGGCCGCTAAGCTCCGAAAGACGCAGGAGGCCGTTGTTCGCTCTCGGGCGTATACGGATGCTCTCAAAGGCGTGCTTTCACAACTTGAAGGTGGCAACGAGTTCACGCATCCCTTCCTTGAGGCTCGTCCTGAAGTGAAGCGAGTGCGGGTGTTAGTTCTTGGCGCTAATCGTGGTCTTTGCGGTGGATTCAACACCAACGTAAACCGAAAGGTTGACGCTCTCTACAAGGAGATGGCGGCGAAGCATCCTGGATGCTCGATCGATACGGTTATCCTTGGAAAGAAGCCGGCGGAACACTATCGTCGAATTGGTCGCCAGTATCTGGACGCCAATGAGACCCTCTCGGATGACCCGACGAACTGGCCAATCCAAGAGAGCTGCCAGCGGTTGGAAGTTGATTTCCTCAAGGGCGAGTTCGACGAGTTGTATGTTGTCTACACACGCTTCCGTTCAGCGATCTCCATGGTCGCGACTTCAGAGCGTTTGTTGCCACTCGACAAGGAAAACCTCGCTGTTGTGAATGCCTCTCCAGAGGCGGTAACCGGCACGACGACCTTTGAGCCGAATACGCAGCGAGTATTCGACGCGGTTGTTCCGAGAATCGTTCGAGCGATCGTCCGACAGGCGGCTTTCGATACGAAGGCGAGTGAGCATGCGAGTCGTATGACAGCGATGGATAACGCAACGAAGAATGCTTCGGACCTTATTCACTCTCTCACACTTAAGTTTAACAAACTGCGACAGACAGGTATCACCAGCCAGCTGCTTGATATCGTCGGTGGAGCTGAAGCACTGAAGTAACCAAGGGAAATAGCTATGAAAGAAACAATGGGACGCAAAGGAAAGATTAGTCAGGTTCTCGGCGCGGTAATCGACGTTGAGTTCCCACAAGGTGGTGGTATTCCAAAGATCTACGATGCTTTGCTCACCACAAACCCGAACATCGACAACCAAGAGAACAACCTCGTTCTCGAGGTAGCTCAGCACCTTGGTGACAACGTGGTTCGTTGTATCGCGATGGACTCCTCAGAGGGGCTCGTTCGTGGTCAATCTGTTGTTGATACCGGCGCTCCTATCTCAGTACCAGTAGGACAGAAGACCCTTGGTCGAATCCTTGACGTAACCGGCCGTCCTATCGACGAGCTTGGTCCAGTTGATACCGACACTCGTTGGTCGATTCACCGTCCAACTCCATCGTTCGAGGATCAATCAACCTCGAAGCAGATCCTTGAGACAGGAATCAAGGTGGTAGACCTCGTCGCTCCGTTCCTTAAGGGAGGAAAGATCGGGCTCTTCGGCGGTGCTGGAGTAGGAAAGACCGTTATCATCATGGAGCTCATTAACAACATCGCTAAGGCGCACGGAGGATTCTCCGTATTCGCTGGCGTAGGTGAGCGTACTCGTGAGGGTAACGACCTCTGGCACGAGATGAAGGATTCCGGCGTTATCGACAAGGCCTGCCTTGTGTACGGACAGATGAGTGAGCCTCCAGGAGCTCGTTTCCGCGTAGCTCTTTCAGCTCTTACAACAGCTGAGTACTTCCGTGATGAAGAGGGCCGAGACGTTCTTCTCTTCGTTGATAACATCTTCCGATTCCTCCAAGCGGGTTCAGAGGTGTCGTCTCTCCTCGGACGTATGCCGAGCGCGGTAGGTTACCAGCCCACACTCGCGACTGACATGGGTCAGCTCCAAGAGCGAATTACCTCAACGAAGAAGGGTTCGATTACCTCGATTCAGGCGGTATACGTACCAGCCGACGACTACACCGACCCAGCCCCGGCGACGACCTTCGCGCATCTTGACGCTACGATCGCTCTTGAGCGTTCGATCGCTGAGAAGGGAATCTACCCAGCTGTAGATCCTCTCACATCGAGCTCAACGGTTCTTGAGGCGAGCGTTGTAGGAGATGAGCACTATCGTGTAGCTCGCAAGGTCCAACAGACCTTGCAGCGTTACAAGGACCTCCAAGACATCATCGCTATTCTCGGAATGGACGAGTTGTCTGAGGACGATAAGCTTATCGTAGGCCGCGCTCGTAAGATTGAGCGTTTCTTCTCGCAGCCGTTCCACGTAGCAGAGACCTTCACAGGTACTCCAGGCGTGTACTGTAAGCTTGAGGACACCATCAAGAGCTTCGGCGAACTTGTAGACGGTAAGCTGGATGATCTTCCAGAGCAGGCGTTCTACATGGTAGGCGGACTTGACTCAGTACGAGCTAAGGCAGAGAAGTTGGCTGCTGAGTTCGCGCAAGCTGCGTAAAGGGGTAGGGGATGTCAGACGGTACATTTCAATTAAAGGTATTCTCTGGACGAGGGCTTGAGGTCGAGGCGATTGTCTCTGACGTTACGGTTCCCTCTGAGTCAGGAGAGCTTGGGTTCCTTCAAAATCACTGCGACTATGTCGGATTGATCGCGACGGGCATCACGCACTATACCGATGTCGGTGACTCCTCTCCAAAGAGCTGCCTCGTATCGGGCGGCATCTGCACCTTCAACAATAACGTGCTTACGTTACTTGCTGACACGGTTGATAAGCCTGAGGAGATTGCGGTTGCTAAGGTGTCTGACGATGAGCTTTCGCTCCTCGAAGCTGAGCTTGAGCAATTGAGTCTCTACGATCCAGCCTGGGAGGTTCTCTCTCAGAAGGTCGCTCGTTTCAGAGCCCTTCAGAAATTAGTGCAGTAGTTCTCTCTCAGAGCTACGTAGAAAAGCCTGGAGGCAGCGATGCCCCAGGCTTTTTTATTTTACTGGTGTCACGCTGGGTGTCGAGTTTGGCAAATCGCTCGCTGTAATCTCAGAGGACCCGATAATGTAACGTTACGGTGTCGGCAGGTTCGAAAGTTGCCTTACGCCAAGGAGTCGCTCGTCTCCCTGGAAGCCAAACTTGGAGGGGGTAAAGCCTGGCGAAACATTTAGCATATAGCTTGCAACCCCTTCATGACATGGAACTGATAAGGAGAGATTCTCTCCTTGCTGCAGGGCTCTGAGTTGCGTTCCCGTAGAGAGTCGCACTTCGACATCCTGCACGTAAGGTGTTTCGTTTCGGAGTCTTAGCTCGATAGGGTGAGAGCACATGATCGCTCCCCTGGATTCCGAAGCCGTCCAACGTACGAATTCAGCCCCTGTCTGTTCCCACGGATAGAATCCGTAAATTGCGCGCGATTGATATACGAGGGGAATCGCGGCTGCTCCGCATAGTGATAGGAGGACTCTACGACTCACGACACGTCGCGCTTCGACGGTTTGCGCGAGAAGGAGCCCCGCGACCGCAACGCCCTCTGGAACGTTGGTGTGCGCCCCGATAGTGAGAATAATAAGAAATGCCACCCCGACACCTTTATAGACAAGGGAGTTTGAGGGAAGAGGGCGAAGCCCCAGAGCAGTTAATGCGAAGACGAGCGCTCCCAGAAGTCCGAGCTCACACAACACCTCAAGGTAGACACTTGTCGCGCCATCTCTCCAGACGCCAATTCCAAGGTTAAGTTCGTGTGAGTAGGGAACGACGTAATCGTCGAATCGCCCGAGACCAAGGCCAAATACCGGATAGTTCTCAAAAGCATGCCAGGAAAGCTTCGTAAAAATTGACCGGCTTTCAATCGTTGTTGAGAACCTGGATGGATCGAGACTCTCTCGTAACCTCACGAGCCCAGCGGGAGGGTGTGGCAGGAGGGAGCTGCTCGCTACAAGGATCGCTGCCAGTCCGACCACGGTGCCGCCCGTAACACAGGCAAATCGGAGCCCCTTCGCGCGCCACACCACATACATCCCAGTCACTACAGGGATCAGGAAGAAGGAGCGTGAACCGGAATAGAGACCACCGACTAAGAGTGTCGTCACTATGGGAAGCGCCCATGATCCACAGGTCACGAAGGCGAGGGGAATCAGGACTCCTGCTAGAATCCCAAGCGCGTTCGGGTCCGTGGCAAACGACGCCATGCGATTGATGCTCTTCCAGAACGGCGAGGGATTGCGCAGGAGCTCGACCGTGCCTGGAGCAACGCCTTCGACGATCGCGAAGAACGCGCACAACGTCGCCCCGACAATGAGTCCCTTGCAGAATGTCTTGCCCCGCTCTGCCTCAAGCGAAGCCCAGAGGGACACCATGAGCGTGACTCGAATGAAATCTTCGATCGCAACGAAATAGCCAGGGCCCCCTCCTCGCAGCCATCGAATCAGGTTAGAGATTCCGGCAGGGCCTGGACCATCGCGACCGCTGACAAGGTACACAAACGGAGCTATGTCGAATTCCATCGCGAATCGGGTAACGGCCCAAGCCCCCGTGATAATGAGAAGTGGAGAGGCCCATTGTATCGACCGGTCCCTGGTATTTCGTCCGTCGAGGCAGAGAAGCGCTAGAAAAACCAGCCCCGCCACGAGGTCAGGGAATCCACCGCACAAGG
>JAIXPR010000229.1 GCA_027486155.1 Pseudomonadota bacterium
AAGCCGCATGTGAGCTCTTTACCCAGATAGATCGAGACGCCAGGGAGCAGCAGGGAGGTGGTATGGGACTCGCTATCGCGCGACGGTACGCGACCGCTCACCAAGGACGACTCGAATTCGGGGCGAGGGAGGGTGGGGGCGCTATCGTGACCCTCGTTCTTCCCCTTGTTGATGAGGCTACTGTCACGCACACGGACCCTTTAATGAGAGAGCATTAAGAGGGTCAGGTGGCTCTCTCGTAGGCACGAAGGCGGGGCAGCCCTGAAGCAGGCGCCCGTTTCGACCCACGCCCTCTCACCTCGGGGTCGGTTCCATCTAGCTCTCTCTTGTCTCTTGCTACTCCCCCCAGTACTCTCATGCTGCCCGGTATACGGCATTCCGCCCTTCGAAGGTTGCTAGGTCATGAAGAATAAAGGTCCCCAATTCGCGATTCAGAGATGTGTTGGCGTAGCTCTGAGCCTCGTGTTCGCCACGGTAGCTGCAATCGTACCACCCAGCCTCGCGGACGACTCCTCCAGCTCGCTCGCGACGATGGTGTCCAAGGTTCACTACGAAACCCTACCGAACGGGGTGCGTGTTATTCTCTACAATCGTGGTATCGCGCCCGTATTCTCGGGAGCGGTTGTTGTAAGGGTTGGTGGAAGCGATGAGGTCGTCGGTCAAACCGGAATCTCACACCTTTTTGAGCACATGGCATTCAAGGGGACTCGGACCATCGGCACGAAGGATTTCGGCAGAGAGCAACGACTCCTCTCCCGTCTTGAGGAGCTCGCGCTCGAATCCAATGCCGCTCAAAATCTCTCTCCGGAGCAGAAAGAGGAATGGGATGAGATTCACGAGGACCTCAAGGAGATTTGGGTCTCAGATGATTTCAGTCGTCGGTATGAAAAACAGGGGGCGGTAGGTCAGAACGCCACCACCGACAAGGAGTTTACCAAGTATTTCGTCGATCTCCCGCGCTCCGCGTTTGAGTTTTGGTGTCAGATGGAGTCTGACCGCTTGATTCGGCCGGTAATGAGACAATTCTACCAGGAGCGAGATGTGGTGTTAGAGGAGCGTCGCATGCGATCCGACGATGATCCAGGTGGACGTCTCTATGAGCTCTTGCTTGGTGTTGCCTACCAGCGACACCCGTATCGCGCGCCGGTTATCGGATACGAGAAGGATATTCGCTCCCTCACCGCCACGAAGCTTGAGGAGTTTCGTAAGAAGTATTACGTCCCATCGAATATCGTAGTGAGTGTCGTCGGACGAGTTAATCCCGAAGAGGATATGAAGGTGATCGCGAAATATTTCGGCGCGATGCCTAAGGGACCGGAGATCGTTCGTGATATTCCAGTTGAGGCTGAGCCCGAAGGGGAGCGACGCGCGACGATTAAGATGGCGGCGTCTCCACAAGTTATCGTGGCGTACGCGAAGCCCAATTACCCGCATCCAGATGATCCCCCACTTTCCGTAGCGGCCGAGATTCTCAGTGGAAGCAAGATTTCGCCCCTCTACGTAGAACTCGTGAGGCGTCGTCAGCTCGCGGCCGGCATCGTGAATGAGGAGGGACCCGGTAACGCCTATCCAAACCTCTTGATGTTCGGCGCGACGGTGAAGGCGCCGCACACGACCGATCAACTCCTTCGGGCCTTTGATTCCGTGGTGGATCGCTTCCGACGCACGGGTCCAACGGAGGCGCAGCTTGAGATCGCGAAGCGCGCTATCGGCATGAGCTTCCTCGGGCACCTCCAGTCGAGCCAAGCGTTGGCGCTTGATTTCGCCTCCTCTGAATTAATGTACGGCTCGTGGAAGGCATCGGTGGAGTGGTACGAGAAGATGAGTCAGGTGACCGTTGAGGATGTAAAGCGAGTGGTTGATACCTACCTCGTTCCAGATCGACGAACGATCGCGACGATTGAGAGTAACTCCTAGGGGATTGAAGCTAGAGTATGGCAACACGAATCTTTTCAACTTTCGCGGCGCTCCTTTTTGTTGGTTCCATTGGTTGCTCACTTGGACCTCTGTCGGGCGAGCGTGGCTCGCCCTCTCGCGCTGATGAGGTCGCGAATTTCAAGCCTATTCAGCCTGAGGAGTGGCGATTAGCTAACGGTCTCCGAGTGCTCTACCTCAAGGATGACGAATTGCCCTTAGTGCGTGGTCGCCTCTTTATTAGGGGTGGCTCGTTGTGGGGCCCAGCGACTCCTGTTGGGGTAGTCAGCGCGATGGGAGATCAGATGCGACAAGGTGGAGCTGGCAGCAGGTCCGCTGACGCGCTCGATCAAGATCTAGAGGAGTTGGCGGCCACCGTCACCAGCTCCTTCTCCACGGAGTTCGGTGGAGTGTCGTTCTCGGCGCTCTCCTCGGACCTCGATCAGGTGTTTCCGATCTTTGCCGACGTAGCTTTGCGGCCCCGATTCGAAGGGGATCGTCTCGCCTTGTGGAAGGGGCAGTCACTTGAAAGCATTCGTCGCCGCAAGGAGGATCCCAGCACCGTCGCATCGATAGCGTTCACGCAACTCCTGTATGGTGATTCTCCATATGGGCGGGTGTCAGTTGAAAGAGATATCGGGGCGATATCGCGAGAGGGGGTAGTAAGTCTGCATCAAAAGCTCGTAAAGCCGGATGGTGGCTTGTTAGTGGTCACAGGGCGGGTGGATCGACCGGTTGTTGAAAAGCTCGTTGAGGCTCACTTCGGTGGTTGGGGAGCGCGCGGTGAGCTGCTTCCTCCAGCCCCTCCTGTAACCAATCAACCTAAACCGGGGATCTATTTTATCGAGTTGCCCTTCTCGCAGGCGGCGGTGCAGATGGGGCAACTCGGAGTTCCCCGTTTGACCCCCGATTACCCCGCGATCGATATGTTCAATGAGGTCTTCGGCACATCAGGATTCGGTTCTCGCCTCATGCAGCGGGTGCGAACAGAGCTTGGGCTTACCTATGGTGTCTACGGCGGAATCTCTCCCGCGGTGGTGAAGGGAGTGAACTACGTCTTCCTCCAGACGAAGGCGGATTCGGTCGCCCCAGCGATCGCAGAGTCGATCGGGGTGCTCTCGAAGATGCAATCGGCACCTCCGACGGCGGTGGAGATGGAGGAGAAGACCACCGCGATCGAGAACTCGTTCGTACTCAATTTCGACTCAATCGATGATATCGCGGTGCGCAACGCTCGGCTCTCATTGCTGGACTATCCGGCGGATTACGATCAGACCTATTTGACGAAGGTTCAGGGGGTAACGCCGGAGGGGGTTCAAGAGGTCGCTCAAAAGCGGTGGGACCCAAGCAGCTTTGTCATCGTTGTCGTGGGTAATAAGACGGCCTATGAACGTCTTGAAAAGGCTTTGCAGGATAAAAATAACCCCCTCAGCTCGTTTGGGCTGAGCAAACTACGTTTTGAAAGCGCAATTGTGATGCAGTAGTCGGGTTCCGGTCATCGTATAGACATGGCCCAGCTGAGTATTGGGGCTGGGGTATTCGCCAGATGTCTATATTTGGAATCGATACGATGAACAGAGGAAAGATCCTACTGGATGTGACCACCCTGGCGTTCGGGGCGTGCGTCGCGCTCTCCACCCAAGGATGCTCGTCTCAGCCCGTTGCTGGTCCCGACAAATTGGGACGCGACGAGGGGCTCGGGGCAATTCAAGGAGCCGGAGCTGGAATGGTAGTAGGCGCTCAAGTGGGCGCTGGGACCGGTCCCGGAGCCGCTATCGGTGCCGGTTTTGGCGCTATCGCGGGCGCTATTCAGGGCCTGATGAAGGACTCCTTGGAAGACACCGACATGAAGAATGAGCGTGAGCTCAAGGCGACGCGTAGTCGGATCGTCGCCCAAGATGTGCTTGCCAAGCACTACGAGATGCGGATGCAGATGCATCCCGGCCGTGATATCTACCCTGCTGATGTCTTCTTTGAAGGCGATTCCTCGAAGATGTGTCCGCAAGGGGTCGCTATTGTCAAAGAGATAGCGCGAATGAATGAGTTTCGACTTCCTTATTCCCGCATAATAGTGGCATCCTATGCTAAGTCGATTAATCCAGAGTCCACATATGTGTCGCACCTTACGGAGCGCCGGGCTCGAGAGTTTGTGAACCAGCTGGTTCGGGCTGGCGTAGAGCCGAGACGTTTGGAAACAAGAGCGGTTGTGATAGATGCACCGGTGCTGATCGATCCAAATGACAACCCGACCCGTTATAACCAAGCTATAGAGATAATCCCTGTTGATAAGTAGGAACTATGAAAGGCAAGAAAGACCCAAAAGCAAAAGAGCAGGAGAACGGCGCTAAGGAGTCAAAGGAGCTCTCCCGCATCGCGACCAAAGCCGACCTGAAGGTATTCATCACCGAAGTTCACGAGAAGATGCTTAAGGAGCAAGCCGCTCCTATCTTCGCTATGGCGGCGATGCAGCAGATCATGAGCCTCGATAACATCTATGATCTCGTCGACAGCCAGAGCAAAGAGATCCTGCAGGAGATCTGGGTCAAGCTTCAGCAGTCTGGGTTCCATCTCAGAAAGCCA
>JAIXPR010000015.1 GCA_027486155.1 Pseudomonadota bacterium
ACCACAACAGCGGCGGTGACACCAAAGGCGAAGCTCCCTAAGGTGGCCGTCGGGTCAGCGGCCGAGGCGAGATAGACCCGACGCTGCACCCGAGCGACGGGGAAGATCCTTCCGAGGTCTCGCACATCCAGGGAGAAGCCCTCCGGTAGCTCGTGAGTGAACCAGGTGGCTTCGGTATTTCGGAAGATAATCTCGCCAACCAAGAGCCCGAGCCCCACAACGAAGCGCTCAACCTCCCCCTCAAGAACGGGTTTAGCTACCTCTTGAGGGGTGCCACCTGGCTCGAAACTGAGATCAATGATGCGATCGATCTCCTCAAGGTCCCGCAACGAACCGGTCACCTGCGCGCCGAGAGCTTCCGCTTTGTGCCGAGCCCATTCCGCCTGATGATGGAAATCCTCAACCTCTTGAGTAGCCGCTTGATGCCATAATGACGAGGTGTACTCACCATAGGAAGACGATGCGCCCTCGGGAGTATGAGCCTCCGCAACCAGGGATTCTAAGGAGGAGAAATTATCTCCGCTTGCTCCGAGAAGGATCCGCTCATGAACGAACGCCTCCAGCGGGAGACGAGAGCCTCGTTTCGATACGACCGAAACCCTTCCGGCATCAGACTCATTACTCCACGATGCCCCACATTCCGATACCAGGAGCCCACTCAGATGGAGCGCGATCGCGCGACCGATCGCCGCGGATCCGATCTCATGAAGATGTCCCATATCGCCGCCGGACATAAACTCCCCAGCTGGCGCGTATCGGTTGATCACGTCCTCAAGGAGGGCGAAATCATCGAGGTGACCTTTGATCGGTATCCTCCACTCCCGCAAGGATTGGCGCGCGCTTGCGAGGGCCCGTTCCACCTCCGCGGACCACAACTCGGAACGTTCCTCTTGATCACTCGTCTCAGCCTTAGCGATGTGACCTTGAATCTCCGCGCGCAACTCCTCAGTGACGGATGGAGCCAAACCACACAGGATCTCTAACTCATCCTGAGCGACGGTGAACTTTTTCGCGGCGCACAACACACGCACAAGCGCGTCACGACTCGCGTACCGATCTCGTTGAAAGAGCGACTGGCGAAGCGCTACCTCAGCCTGCTCAAGGGCTCCCAACCGACCGAAGATAGTGCCGGCGTGAAAGAGCGCCTCTGGCGCGTTAAAACCGCCCGCGTGAGCGACCTTTTCGAGGTCTTTGAGCGCCTCTCGCAAGCCTTCCTCATCACCGATCGGATAGGAGAGCCCACGTTGCGCGATCCCTCGAACGAGATACGACTCAAGGAAGGTAGCGTCTTTTTTAATTGCGCTCGTCGCTATGTCGATCGCCCGATCGAACTCACCACTCGCCACGAAGGATCGAGCCAACTCGCACGATGCGATCGCGCCGAACTCCTCATTGAAGGTCAGGGTATGGAGAATCGTCCGCGCCTCGTTGTACTGCCTGAGAAGAAGTCGAAAGCGAGCCGCGACGAGCTGCGCTTCAGCCTCAGAGGAGCCGCGCAGGATGTACTGCTCATAGAGCGAGAGAGCCTCGTCCGGTAACCCCATGAAACTGAGCGCCATAAGCTCCACGAACCACGCGCGATGCGTCTCGGCGCTATCTTGACGTTTCGCCTTTCGAGCAAGACACAACGCCTCAAAGAGCGAGTTCTTACGTAGCGCTCGCTCCCCTCGCTCAACGATATCCACCACCTTGCGCTTGGGGAGCGCGAACGCGCCTATGACCTCAGGGATCTCGGATCGTGAGAGACGGAGTTCGGGAGAAAGCCCTTCAGGAGCGCTCGTCTCAATCCCCTGCTGTTGGGCCGACGTTCCCGGCTCCTGACCTCTGGGATTGATGATAAGTTGAGAGACTCCCTGGATGTGAAAAAAGATCCGCTCAAGCGCGACCTGCGTCGGAATCTCTACCGCTTTAACGTCTGGGGCGTGTGATGGAATCTCGGTAAACGCTACGACCGTTTTAGCGCTCTCGCCCTCAGGAAAGGTGAGGTCATCGATAGATCGAACCGCGAGGGTATCGAAGATTCCCCAACGACGGCCGACCTTGTAGGCGCCCCCCTGCCTGACGAGGAGGAATAAAACCGGCACCTTCTTAACGAGAGCTTCCGCCGTGGAGGGTGCCTCAACCGATCGTTTTGCCATGCCGTGTTTCCGTTACTCCGGTCGCATAAGCGGGAAGAGCACCACGTCGCGTAGATTATCTTGGCCCGTAAGGAGCGCCATAAATCGATCGACCCCCATACCCCAACCGCTGATAGGTGGCATACCGTGCTCCATCGACACCAAGTACTCGGTATCGATATCCATAGCCTCCTCGTCCCCCTCACTTCGAGCGGAGGACTGTTCCATGAAACGCTCACGCTGATCGATAGGATCAACCAACTCCGAGTAGGCCTTAATAATCTCCCACCCATTCACAACAAGCTGGAACTGGTCGACAAGATTAGTGTCGCCGTCATTCACTCGCGCAAGAGGCTGCAAAATCTTTGGATAGTTGAAGAGGATCGTCGGTTGGATGATCTTCGGGCGACTCACCTTCTTGTAGAGGTTGTCGATGAGGGTCGTGAGACCCATTTGGCCCATCCCCTCAAACTCGATCCCCTTCTTACGAATGTCACTGCGCAGCTCGTCCGCCGAGGTGTATCGCATCACATCAAGACCTGAGTCCTGGCTGATAAGTTCGATGTAGTTCACCCGAGGCCACGGCGTACTCCAATCAACCTGATGCTCGTTTCCATCACGATCCTTGAGCGGCATCACCTTAGGAAGGTTCAGGGTACTGAAGAGGTAGTCGAACATTCGCTCTGTGAAGAGGATATTCTCCTCGTAGCTCCAAAACGCGGCGTAGTGCTCCAAGTGCGTATGCTCTGGAAGATGCGAAGGATCGTGACCCTCATTTCGGAATGCCTTACCGAGCTCAAATACCTTCTCAAATCCGCCGACGATTAACTCTTTGAGCGGAAGCTCATGCGATATGCGCAACACGAGGTCGATATCGAGGGCGTTGTTATGCGTGTGATATGGACGAGCGGCAGCGCCCGTCGCGTTGTGCATCAAGGTTGAGGTCTCAACCTCAAGGAACCCCTCCTTCCAGTAAAACTCCCGGATCGCTCGAATCAGAGAGCTTCGAAGCGCGAACCGCTTACGGGTATCCTCGTTTGAGATGAGGTCGAGATAGCGACGGCGGTACAACGCCTCGCGATCCTTGAGTCCGTGAAATTTTCCTGGCGGGGGAAGGAGCGCCTTACCAAGGAATGTCCATGTATTCACCTGAATGGACTTCTCTCCGGTTTTTGTGACAAAGGTTACGCCCTCAACTCCGATATAATCGCCGAGGTCGTGGTTCTTCGTGATCAGCTTATAGAGCTCCTCGCCCAAGACATCTTTCTTAAAGACAACTTGCATGCGCCCCGAGAAATCCTGAAGGTGCGCGAAGGTAATGCTCCCCATCTGTCGGAAGAGGACGATACGCCCCGCGGTCTTAACAGCCGCCTCAAGGGGAAGCTCCTTCGCGTCGGCGAGATCGATCTGTTTGTCGAATTTAGCGGGATAGGGATGAATGCCCGCTTTCTTGAAGTTCTCAAGCTTCACAAGGCGGTTCGCCCGCTCTGCTATCTGATCAACGACCGGCTCTACAACGCTCTCTTCAACTGACATGAGTATGCTTGTCCACAAACAACGATGCTAAATAGTAGGAGGACCCTACCACACCTCAAAAATAAGCTCCAATCACCGTTTTTTACGAGCTTTTATGACTGGCTTCTGAGTTGCGAGAACCTCCCTTCGAACGTCAAAAGCCTGAAACATCTCGGCAACCGCCCAGTTAAGTGGGGTATGGGGAGATGGAAAGACGAGCCCCCCCCCTGTTGGGGTTCTTTCCGAGATGTAGCACTCCGGCATCCGTAACGCCTTCATGCCGATAACTCGAGGAGTTCCCTTTGCATCCTGCTCGACGCTCGCTTCACCTGAGCCCGTAAACAGTCCCATACCTCGACGGAAGTAGTGATCGTGGAGCCGTCGATAGACCTGCGAACCGGTGTTGAGGAAACGCTCACCACTCCATGCGGCGAGTTGCCATACGAAATGGGTCCAGGCCGCCTCTCGTCCCTTCGGAACGGCCTTGTTACGCGCGACAAAGTGACCACTGGCGTCCCCCGATGGCGCTCCGCAAATGGCGGCAAGCTTTGCGATGGTGAGATTCCTAAAGTAGCCCGTTCGCTGATAGCAATCACCTCGGTACCGCCGAATAGCTCCCGTTACGGGGTCACTCAGCGACTCAACCGTTTTGAGAATCTTCGCCTCCAGAGCATGCGCCCATCGCGCGTCTTTTCCTAAGCGTGCGGCGAGAAAGTATGGATAATCGATCAAGAGGAGATAGATTAGCGCGCCGTCCGCGTTTCGATAGCGCGCGTCATCTTTTTTGTACGAAGGGGATTCTTTCGGCAGGTCGCGAAGCATCTCTTTCACAACTTTTCGCTCCATAAGGAGCACCGCCGCATCGAGCGTTTTTCGCTTGAACTCCGCCGGCAAGTGCCGTTTGTGAGCCTCAAAAGATCTGCGAATAAACGCGAACTCCTTGAGCACAGCGACCTTCGCCAGTTTGACCACTAATCGATGCTCCCACGCTCGAACCGAAGAGCGCACCGCCGGCAACTCCTCCCACGAACCGCTGTTTTCGCATCGCCAAAACTTAACTTGAGCTAAGAATGGGATCGCCAGGCCGATACACTTCTTGTGCTTAGCTGAGAGATCTTTGACCGAGAGAAGCCCCTGCTCGATCGCCTCGATGGTGCAGAATATGGCGATCTGCCACGCGTCCTGTTTGTGTGCCCATCCCTCATCACGAGAGGCGGTGAGGTTATCCCGCACGCCGGCGAAGATGTATGGCCAGTTCGCGGGGTCCTCTCGAAAGGTCGCGGATGACGACTTTATAATGTTTTCAAATCGAACGAGCTGCGACTTTGAGGACATGAAGGTAAGCGCCGAGAGGAGAAGATCTTTACCCTCTTTTTTGCGCTTGCCATCACGAGCGAAGAGATAGCGCGCGCCAATAATCGCGTTATCACGGACCCAGTAGTGAGTTCCCATCGGCCACATCTCTGTAGATGCCGCCCGAGCAAGGGTGAAGGTACGCCGCTCTCCGTCAAGATCTCTCCAGGGACGACGTTCGAGCCTGATCGAAAAGGCTCCCGCCTTCTCGAGGGTCGCACGTAGCTTCTTGAGCCCAGCTGCGTTCTCACTCAGGGCCTTTTGACGGAGTAGGCTTAGGTTCCGCCACTCTCCCGCTACTTGGCGACGTGTAAGACGGCGCTCAAAGTTGCGGATAAGGATGTCATCCTGGACTTGGAGAGATTTTCGAACTGCGCTCGGTAGCATTGCGTGAGACTATGAAACGTTAGGTTTGAAGTGGTGTTTGGTGTTGTAAACCAGATATCCCCCCAAGACTACAGGGAAAAAGACTAGAGTGGCGCATCGAGGACTCCCAACGCATCATCGTATCTATCATCACCCTTACGAGGTTTTCGACACATGGACTCAAAAGACTTTCTTCATTCGCTCCTTCTTACCCCGTCACCCACCGGTCACGAACAGCCGGTGCAACGCCTGGTGAGGCAACGAATGAAGGCGTACGCGGATTCCATCGAAACCGACCTCCATGGCAACGTCATCTGCGCACTCAATCCAAAAGCTCCCCGTAAGGTGATGCTAGCCGGTCACTGCGATCAGATCGGACTTATGGTGAGACACATCACGAACGATGGATACCTCTACGTGTCCGCGCTCGGAGGGATTGATGTCGGCGTGCTTCACGCCGCGCGAGTGACCATTCACACAGAGCGAGGTCCAGTTGAAGGTGTCATCGGGCGAAAGCCGATTCACGCCCAAAGCGGTGACGAGCGAGATAAGACCAAAAACGACATCGATCGAATCTGGATCGACATCGGAGCAAAAGATAAGAAAGACGCCGAAAAACGGGTAAAAATAGGAGATGTAGCGACCTTTCACCTCTCCGTTCTCGATCTTGGAAACGGCCTGATCTCCGCTCCTGGACTCGATGATAAGGTAGGACTCTTCGTCGCGATGGAGGTTCTGCGCCTGTGCTCTACAAAGAAGCTCAATGTGGGGCTCTATGCGGTGAGCACCGTTCAAGAGGAGGTCGGACTCCGGGGAGCGCAAACCTCCGCGTACGGCATTAATCCTGAAGTTGGAATCGCAATCGACGTGACCCACGCGAGCGACAATCCTGGAAACGAGAACTCGAAAGCGACTCCGTGCAAACTGGGAGCCGGACCTACCATCTCAGCGGGTCCAAATATTAATCCCGTTGTTGAGCGCATGCTCAAAGACTCCGCCAAGAAGACGAAGAGCGCTTTTCAGGTAGCTCCTACCACCCGCCCACTTGGCAACGACGCGAACACGATTCAGGTGGCGCGAGGAGGCGTGGCGGCCGCCGCTATCGGCATCCCAAACCGGTACATGCACACTCAGGCGGAGGTGTGCGCCTACAAGGACCTAGAGCTGGCGATAAAGATCCTGGTCCACTTCGTAAGCAGCATTACGCCGAAGACGGACTTCAGACCGATGTAGTCAAACCCATCCAACACCCTGAAACTACAGAATGAATCGCGCTCTATCGTATACGCGTGCTCGCGCGCGTGAACGTCCCAAAACCCGACCGAGATCTCGCAGTCCCTTGGAATCATGCTGATATTCACCACGACGTTGCCCGGTCTTGGATACCGAACCATGACCGCCAACACCCAAAATATCTAAGCATCCCAAC
>JAIXPR010000419.1 GCA_027486155.1 Pseudomonadota bacterium
GATGTCATCGACTACCTTCTTCCCTACGTTGTCACAGCGGGCGCGTATAGCTCTGAGATTCAGTCGCGGGTCGCGGTTCAGGGGGCAAAGGGGGGCGCTACTATCTTCCACCACGCGCTTTCCGACGCGGATCTCTCAATTCAAAGCTACCTTGAAGTTGTGTTGCTCGCTCGCTTTCCGGAGCTCAGCTATTTCTCTGAGGAACAGGAGCAGTCACTGAACAAGCAGTACTTCCTCGGGAGTTCTCGCCTTGAGATCCTTCTGGATCCGATCGATGGCACAAGACCCTATATCGACAAGAGCGAGTTCTACCAAATAATTATAACCCTCCACGATGAGCATGAGATCGTCGGGTCGATCTGTTACATGCCCCGTCGCGACACCTGTTTTGTCGCCACAAAGGGAGAGGGTGCGTATCGTTGTACCCGTGAAGACATTAAGGCGGGGCGATCGGGATCTCGTTGGAATGTGAGCCACGGAACGGGGCCGGTCCTGCTCTTTAATTCGCCGGATCTAGTTCAGCGGCTCTCCACGACGATGGTCGTCAAGGATATAGCGACCGCCTACCTTGCTGAGCCGGGCATGTATCACTCTACTGATATCCTTGAGGGTAGGGCCTCGGCGGTCGTTCATAGCTCCTGTCAGGCTATCGATGGTGGGTCGCTCGCGTTTATCGCCGCGGAGAGCGGGGCTTTGGTAACCGATTTTTCGGGGAATCCTGTTCCAGGGTATCGTGCGTATCCAACGCGAGTTCAGCCGAATGTGATTGTAGCGGTAAATCGAGACGTGCATGCCCGGTTACTCGACGCGCTTCGGTAGCGTTGTGCGAGATTCTCGCAGTCCCATTGGTTCCAGGGGCGCAAATACTACGCGGTTGAGTACGGCGCTACTCGATTCTGAGGCGAATGGGCCGGCCTGTGAGGCAGTTAGATCCCGTGTAGGTGTGGGCACGGCGATTGCAATGGGGATGACAGTTGCCTAGTGTTCGGTTGAGTGCGGCATGTTGACTCACCTTTGGTACGTGACCAAGTTTATCCAGATATCCGCGGCGGTAAGCTTCGCCGTGGGGTCGACGTTGTTAATCGCCCCGCACTTCTCCTCGGATACCAAGGTCAAGCCGGTACGCATGGTGAAGGAGCAGAGAGAGGTCAGGGCTTTGCCGGTAACGCTGCCGCAAGGAAGGCTCTACTGCGTTAATGGGGTAGTGATGCACGAACGGATGTATCCACGTGGTCTAGAGCGGATCTCGTCATCTGACGCAGTTGATGTGAGCGCTCGAATCGCGGACGAGGCGTGCGCCGCATCGTTTCGATCTCAAGGGTGTAAGAGTGCGCAAGCGGATCTTTCCGCGTTACGCAGAGCCCTTCGGGGATGCCACGCGTAACGAACACGATATCCACGTTAGCTGGAGCTTCTGACGATAAGGATGTCTGACGAAAAGGATGTCTGAGGAAAAGGATGGTAGAAGGGTAGATAGAAGAAACCCCGACAGCGATAGCTCGCTGCCGGGGATACGTTGCTGCCAAAACCTACCAAAGGTAGTTTCTGTTTACTCAGCGGAGTCAGATTCGACGGAGCATGAGGCTGCCTCCTCGCAGTCCCCCTCATCGCTCTCTGTTTCGGCGGTCTCCTCGGAAGAGGGGTCGTCGCTCTTCGTTCGAACCACCTTTGAAGCTTGAAGGCCTTTTGGACCCTCCTTCAGTTCATACTCCACGGTCTCTCCATCCTTGAGGGTCTTAAACCCTTCAGAGGATATTACCGAGTAGTGGACGAATACATCACGGCCACTTGTGTGTTGAATGAAACCAAAACCTTTGGCGTCATTGAACCACTTTACTACTCCCTTAAGGACCCCGGACTCAGACTCAGACATAACTACTGACTCCCCGTTAAAAAAACTTACGGTTGATAAAACCTACCACATTCGTTTCAGGTTACAAGCTTTACTGCAGTGAGGCGATCTTCACCTCAGGGATTGAGATTCGAGCGACAGGTAAAGGGATCCAAGTTTTTCCTCAGCCTGACCTCAAGGGGCATATAGCGCCAAAAACGGGCCATTTGTGGGCCAATTTGGGGTGATGTCCGGGACCACCGAGGGGGCGATCTCGAGTGCACCAGGGTGACGGACGCGAATAATCGGGCCTCCGCGGAGGAGGTCACCTCACGGGCGTCACTCCGCGCATGTCGGAAAAGCCAGGGGTTTCAACTTCTTATGGCGACGACTCTCTCCAAAGGCCGGGGGTGTTACCTGAAAGAGAGTACGTTGATAAGAGAGTGCTCATCCACGTATAGTGTGGGGGCTGGGCCCCGTCGCAAAATGTCAATCAGCTCGGTAGTTTGCTCGTGCTCAAAGGGAAACCCTCTCGGTGCGGCAGCAGTGTGTAGTTCGCCCGGTGGTTCAGTAGATCTAGGTCATGTCCGATACCTTCGCCCATTCAATCCTTGAGAACCTGCCAGAGCCCCACTGTGTGGTGTCTCGAGATCTCACCTGTCTTGGGGTGAACACCAGCTTCGCCACCCTTCTTGGGGCGGATCCTGCAGAGATCGTGGGTTCGCAGGCATCCCTCTTTTGGCCTGACGTGGAGCGAATTCCTTGGTCCAATCGGGAGTTCTCGACCGAGTTTAAACCAGCGGGACGCAGCCCGCTCTTGGTTCGGATAGCCACCTTTGGCGGAGATGTCCTCGTGATTAGAA
>JAIXPR010000329.1 GCA_027486155.1 Pseudomonadota bacterium
AAAAGAACTCGTTTTCTGAAGGTCTCGAAGTCCCGGATACAGGGAGGCGCCAAAAGAGTCCCCCCAAAGTACCACCAGTGGTCTTTGCGGCTCATAGCAATTGGCCGGATGCCGCGAGACCGAAAGAGACATGAGATGGCACGAGTCGCCACGCACCTCACGCAACCAATCGTCCAAGGAGCGCGTCTGGGTCAGGTATCCAGCGTTTCTATTTACCCTGAGATACCGGACGAATCCATCAGATCTCCATACGAAGAAGCCAAGTAGTCCTATAGCGAATACAGCAAACGCCAACATACCAGCAACTTTGTTGGTCGCGTGTCGTAATCGAATCGGTGTCTCAAGAAACGTGTACGTCATCCACGCGAGAGCAAGGCTCGATAAAACTATCGAACCTCCCACAAACGGTGAAATAGCCCCCATCAATTTGATGTTGGTAATAGAGAAGATTGGCCAGTGCCACAGGTAAAGCGGATAGCTGATCAGCCCAATCCCGACAAACACTCGAGAGCTTAAAACAAACCGATTAAAACAAGCAGAGGGCGGGCAATTCAGGACCAAAGCAGAACCGAGGGTCGGTAAAAGCGCCCACCATCCAGGAAAAGCGGCTGAACGCTGGAGCACTACAAACGAAATCGCTAGCAACATGACACCTACGAGCGACGAGAGATCCGCGAGAGATCCGCGTAGCGGCCCTCGAGTTCGCACTTTGTAGGCTACCATCGCTCCAACGAGCAGCTCCCATGCGCGAGAGAGCGGATTAAAGAAAGCCGATGCCGGTTCCTGCATGGTGAAAAACACGTTCACGCAGAAACTTCCTAGCGCCAAAACGATCGCGCACGTGAGGAATGGAGCTCGTAGCCGCCACATACCGAAGAGCAGAAGAGGCCAGACGAGGTAAAATTGCTCCTCAATACTCAGCGACCATAGGTGAAGCAACGGCTTGTGCTCCGCCGCGATGTCGAAATACCCCCCTTCTCCCAGTAGGATAAAGTTGGAGGCGAAGAACGCTCCAGCTAACGTGTGTTTTCCGAGGCGAGCGAGTTCATCCGGATAAAGAGCGAGAAAACCAACCACAAGCGTGGCAATCAGGACTACGGCGAGAGCCGGAAAGATCCGCCGAATTCTTCGGGCATAGAAGTCGGCGACACTGAAGGTATTATCCGCGAGGCGATTCCAAATAATCCCGCTTATCAGAAACCCCGAGATAACGAAGAAGATATCAACACCGACGAACCCCCCGGGCAGAACGGCGGGGAATACGTGGTACAGGACCACACTGGTGACCGCTATGGCACGAAGGCCATCGATGTCACGGCGGTATTGAGAGAGGGAAAAGCCGTCTCCTGTCGATGTCTTTTGCGAACCTCCGTGATGTATTGGCGGCATGGCCCAGTCCGTTTAATGGCGATAGTTGGATGAGATGATAAGCTTTTCGAAATAGGCGCGCCTTGCGCGATGCTCTGGGAGCGCACCGTTTAGTGATTTTGCATCTTACAGGGCGACCCGATCAAGGGCGAAAAAGGCAATTCCCGATTGCTCGGCACCGATTGCGCAGTGCTGCCTTTGCTGTTCTTAGATGAGAGCCTACCTAGCAATGCAGATGATGCAGCAATCTGGTGCAACTGAGATTGGAGTAGTTCTCACCTGAAAATGTGATTGATGTTCCCATACATTATAAGGGACCCCAAAAAATTACTACCGAGGCTGGCGGGGTTAACAGCGGTGCTTACTGGGAAAACACCAAGCAATCGTCGCCAGTCGGGGACCTACAACCTTAATCTCCCCTACATCTTTCAAGGAGTGGATGACTCATCCTCTGAGCTCGACAATCGCACCGATTGCCGCTGCCAATAGCCAAGAACGGGATGCGAGCTGGTAGGATTGAACAGCCTAAGAGTCATCTCTGGACTCTCAATGCGAAGTAATGTGCACATCGCTTTGAGAACCCTCGCAGGCTCGATACGTTTGAGGCATTGATTGTCATCTCCACAGGGAGGCACATCCGTAGCATGGGTACAGGGCGAACAATAGATCGGTTGATAGAGCGCGATGTGCCTTCCGCCCGGAGGGCTATAGTTACCTGGGTGTGTTGGCCCCCAGAGTGATACGGTAGGCACTCCGAGGTTACGGGCAACATGCATCGGCCCAGAATCGTTGGTCACGAAAACATCGAAGCGCTTCATGAGGGCGCAAAAAGCCGAGGACGAAAGCTTTCCAGCTATGTTGTAGACGGGATACGGATTCGAGACACAGCCCTGCCGCACCTGCTCTGCGATCTCCCACTCCGAGGCAGCCCCGCAAATCAGCACAACGAAGTCATGCCCCTTCGGGATATTTTCTATCAGTTTTGAAAAATAGTGAGGAGGCCATCGACGCTCCGGTCGTAAATCACTCGCGTTCGGATTTATGCCTATCAGTCGTGAGATAGACGACCATCCCAACCCCTTGAGGAACGCCAGCATCTCCTGCTCGGCGTCATTCGAGATAACCAGCGGCGGGTCGGCCGCCTCGGGCAATGCCAAAGCCCGCCGCAGTTGCTCATAGGCCTTTCCAACGTAACGAACGGGATTCCAGAAGACCAGGTGCGTGTAGAGTCCACGTCTAAATCGACTCGTGATGCCCGCAAACCCAGCTCTATCTCGACCAAGAGTCAGCGCGCTGATTACGGACGAATATTTAGAGTGGAACTCCAAATCAATCACGAGATCGATCGGGTTGCGCCAACACCACACAACAAGTTTTAAGGTATCCACAATCAGGTGGGTAATGGAGTCGTCCCTAACCACCACTACCCTATCAACATCTGAATACATCCTTACAACCGGCGCTACACCGGGGAACGTGGCGAAGTAAATGTGCGTGTCGGGATATTTCTTTCGCACAGCTGCGATTAAAAACGAGCTGCGGACAACGCTGCCCAATCCCAAGAACTTGAGGAACAAGACACCTCGAGGGGCGACGCTAAGCGAGTGGTCTCTGTGCCAAACGAGAGCGATAACTCGCGCCATCGCGTTGAGACACCACGCCAGAGGTCCACCGACGTAGTGGTCGAACAACAATTTTTGATTAAACCGAAAAGATAACACAGAACCAGCAACTTACCCGTCTAGTACCCTCGAAAGGCTAGCACTCCGATACTCCTCCGACAACGAGTTTAAATGTACGGTAACCCGTCTACGGTCAGACCCCTCGCCACTCAACGCCCCTTCGTACTATCTGAGGGCATCGACTACATGCCATGGCGGTCACACAACTACTTGCCTGGTACCGCCCCACGCTTGAATCCCCCGGGTTCAGTCGCTTCCAAGCGGTGATGTAGAACGAGCCGCCAGGTATGCGACCGGCGGCACATCTGTCATTTAGAACGTTTTGAGGTCGAAATTTTCTTGCTAACGTCACCCAGATCGAACGTGCCCGTCCGTTCTCCCCTTGTAGGGAAAGGTGACGGCTTGCCTCATTATGTAGGTTTCCTCGGTGATGGAATCATCTTTCGGACACTATATGCTACGTAGAATGAACCCGGATGGGTTCGCTTGGGAAACAGGTATGACTAACCTATTCGTTTATCAGCTTCTCTACGTGGCACTTCTGTACCTCGTGCTCTCAGCACTCCTAGGCGGATTACGCAAACGCAGCCGCGTCCCAAACAATCCCTCATGGTATCTGACGCTGGGCGCAACCCTCGCGTTCTGCACAGCAGCCTGCCTACCGCTTATGAGCCGAGCGCTCTCGTCCTCGTCTCTTATGCTCCCCTGGGAGTGCGAAACGGTGATACATCAATTTGAAAAAAAAAAAAAAAACCAAAGCATCCCTGATTTCGCGCAGGAGTCTTTGCAACGGAATCCCGGACTTCTCTCTACCAGCGGCCATTCGCTGTTATACGGCATTCCAACGTTCGCGATCTTTAAAACGTTGGGCTGGAATACAACTTCTTTACGTTTGGCTTCGTACATCTTGGGGCTGGCGAGCCTGATTCTAGGGTTCGTAACGATCCGAGCGCTTTTCAACACCGGTGTCGCGCTCATATTTACAACGATACTCGCGACCAATCCGCTCCTTATTTACTACATGGGCTATGGAGTTTCTCAAACTGCAACGGTTTGCGGCTTCTTTGCGGCCCTTGCCCTCACTGTCCATGCTCTGAACAGCTCATCACGAACACGCATCCTCTGGGCCGCGCTGGCTGGGGTGCTACTTTTTATGGCGACCTTTAATTATGCGCCCGCGCGTATCTTCGTCATCGCGACCATCGTATTTCTCGCGCTCTACGCGAGTTCGGTAGTAAGAATCCCCGATTCGAGCGGTCCGTCACGGATGGCGGCTGTCTTTATCATCATCCTAGCGACAGGTCTCTACTTCGCTGAGAAACGAATAAATCCCTTAAGTGACTTTACAACCGTCCGGGGTGAACAAGCGTTTGTCATGCTCAATCATCGAGATCAGTTGGAGTACTACCTGAAAAACGACCCCGCAGTTACGCCTCTACCTCCTGGCCCCGTACCCTTCGGAATAAAAGTAAAGTTCCTTCTGGCTGTCGTTTCAGAGCGTGCGCGCGAGTTTATCAATCATTATTCCCCCCTGAATCAACTACACACCTACCACGCCCGGGGAAGGCAGCACGGTGACGGATTTAGACCGTATCAAAGCGCACTTATCATTCCCGTTATCATCGGACTTATCGCCGGAATCCGAACATGGAGGACCCGCGCCTCCCTTCTCCTTTTTTGTTTATTTTTCATAGGACTTGCCCCGCTCCTTCTCACAAATCGCGTGGACAATCACAGATCGTTCCTTCTGCTCTTTCCGCTTACAGCGTGGGCCGCAAACGGGGCGTGGATTTTACTGCAGCAACTTCGTGGCGGCTGGCTCTCGGAGCTTCACGCAGGGATTATTTGGAGCGTTGCTACCGTGGCGATGATACTTAACGCGTGGTTCTTTATGGGCACTCCCGATCCCGTGGACGAAGGAACCGAAAAATTACTAGCTCGCTCCAGCTCGTACATCGATTCGGGCGCAACCGTCATTCCTACTATGCTCAGCTGCCAAAACCACGCCATGCTCAAGCTTAAGCTCGCGGAGGCAAAGCGAGTAGCGAAAGATGGGTCAGTTACTCTATGGCCTATTGCGGTAGGAGAGCAACTAATCGACGGACGTTTTCGGACAGACTCGCCAGAACTCTTAAGAATCATCGAAAGCGCCGCGAACACCCCTGTGGTGATAGTATCCGGCTCCCCACTGAACAAATTCAATGAATGGGTTCAACAATCCCCGCTACAATCAACAGAGGAGCGTGAGGGTCAATTTAGCTTCACGAAGTTAACGAAGAGGTAGCTAGCGCATCCCCCGTTTATTATCCCTCGGTACTCGCCACGCCGACCCTAGTGAACTGGCACGAGGTCAGAAAGGAGAGCGCCGCGCCTCGACTTCACACCAACCGACCAAAGGCATGGAGCCCACACACTGAAGCGAATCATGCTGAGAATTCGCGAGGGTGAATCCAAAAATAGAGACGCTTACACCGCTCAACATCTCCCCGTGCGTCGTGGAGTCTCTCCAACATGAATCCACCGCGACGCGCTCAAATACCACCGTACCGGAAGCTTCAATTAGCCCGCCATCCAAAAACATCACCTGAAAGAGCTGCCCTTAGGTAGAAACTCTCGTCATGGCGACACCATGATAGTCAGCTCAGATACTCGGGATTCAGCGAATCCCCCCTACTTATGGCATTTAGTTTGCTCTCCACACCTGCTCTACGTACGAGACATTGGCGTAATATCTCCAACCCGCGCCTTCAAGCTCCTGACGTAGTCTCTCGCTCGGTATCTCAGCGCAAAATGGTCCTAACCGGCTCCGGTATAATGGGCCGAACCGAGACACGGGAGTATCAAGGGCCACGCCTATCCAGTGCGAACGGCTCTTTAACGAAACCAACCAATCCCGGTAGGTCACTCCTTCAGGTGGACAATCGATATATGCGAAACGCCACCTACCTTGACGCCCTGACGCAAAGGCCTCCGTCGCGAGCCCTCGCGAAAAGATGAGCAAAGGCTCACCCGCCATAACCTCTCCAACCTTTCGGTATGGCTCTATCTCCTCTTTGTAATTTGGCGTCCATTTGGATATTCCCTGTCCCCTAAGGTAATCGAACGAGACCCACGTCGACGCGAGTACCAAGGCCCCAACCAGCACCGGATTTCGAGCTCCCCGAGCCCCCCAAAGGACCGCGAAAAGAGCGCTCGAGAGAAGAGCGAATCGAGTAGCACCCAAATTAAGGCTCATCGGGGAGGTGACACTGCAAAAGAGCCCCACAAACAGCACAAGCACACGGATTCGGTATCCCCGCTTTACGGCCATAAGAAGCCACGGCAGTAACAGAAGCGGAAAGATACCACTCCGATTTTCCCCTGAATGAATTTGAGGAAACCACCTCGGAGTCAGCCCCAGCCATTCATAGATCTCTTTGAGCTTTAAAAACCCAAACACCGCGTCACGATTATCCTTTGGGACAAGTATCAAAGGCTCAACGCTCCATGTGACCGTATGGCTCAGGGTGGTCAAAGCGACCTCCTTGACGGGGCGTCCATAGGCGCTCAGCCGTTGTCCCTGCTCTCCGCCATGAAAACTACCGAAAGCGGCATAGACCGGGCCGTATGAGAGGAGAAAGCAGAGAACGGCGAACACGCCTCCCAAAAGCGAGCGTCGAACGATGCCCGGTGTTCGCCAAAGCTCCCGTAACCGAGGAACGAAGAGCACGATCGAGATAGGAATCGCCGCGAACAACACATACGCCTTAGCGGCTACACCTAAACCGATCAGAGCGAGATACACACAGATGCCGTAACTGAGGGAACGGGAGCTCAAAAATAGAGCCACTCCAGCGAGAACCGGAAATGCCGCGGCCATGTCCGTGTTCACCTCGTTAATTCGGAGGCCCACCGAAGGAAATGAGAGGAAGGCGATCGCCCCCAACAGAGCCCCTCTGGCGCCTATCCCAAACGCGACCTGAATAATGTAGAGCGCTACCGCGGCACCGATGCTGTCCACCATGCTCACCCACGCGGCCCCAAGCCACCCGCATCCTAAAAAGATCGTCGGCTGCAGCTCAGCATCACCACCCAACGGCAACCCAATGTGGTGCCAATTCGCGGTTCGCCAGGCCGCGAAATTGCCCTGATCAAACCATAGAAGAGCTCGGGTGATATGGTAGCCCACGCTGTCGAAGTGAATAGCTCCGATCGTCCAATCATTAACCCACTGCCAATAAAATGAGACGACGGTCAAGACACACGCCGCGCCAATGAAGGGATCTCCCCAACCCGGTTTATACCTAATAGATAGGATGGATCTTCCGAGGGTGCTCAAACCGCGCAGCGAAAACCACGCGGTTACACCCACAAGGGAGAGAAACCCCATTCGGTACGGGAGCGCACGAAGGACCTCAAGGTGACCAAGCCCCATCGTGAGGAGGAAAAGACTAACCTGATAGGAGGTCAATCCGGCCAGCACAACCCACGCGAAGCCCCGATGGGGTATGCTGCGCGCGAAACTCAAGATAAAGAGAAAGGGAAGCGCTACGTGAAGAATTCGGTAAAATTCGCAAGCATCCATGATGAGAGAAGACTACAAATCAACCGTAGAGCTGAAAAGGTAGTAATAACTAAACAACGCGGCAAGTCTGTAGCGGATAAGAGACCTCCATCCTTATCCGCGACGAATTTCCCCGAATTCCCGCTCACTCCCCACCACGAGCGGGTGACGTTTACGCCTGATTCAATACCCGCAACTTCTCCTCCGCCCCTGAGAGAAGTTGTCGAAGGTGCTTAATGAGCGCCGTTCCATGTTCGTAGGAGCCGATCGCTCTATCAAGCGGCAAGGAGCCACTCTCAACAGAGGTCACCACCTCCTCCAATAACTTGAGCGCCTGCTCAAAACTCAAAGCCCCAACCTGCGACTCTGAAACCTCACCACTCAATAGCGCTTCCAGCGTTACCAAGACCTCTTTTCCCGCCTTTGCCATCTCTCTATTTCTCCTTTACACAGTCCGTAACTGTTCCCCTAATCAATCCATCCACCACGGAGATCTCCATAGGATCTCCACCACTCACATCGTGAACCGAGCGCGCAACCTTCCCCCCTACTCGAACGATACTGTATCCACGCTCCAACACCTTGCGGGGATTAATCGAGTCGAGGCGGAGTCCAAGGCTCGTAACTTGAGAATTGGCGTCCTCCACCCCGCGCCTAACCCCAACTAAGAGACGCCCCTCAAGTCCCTCGACAATAGCTCGATGCTGGTCGATCTTCTCGGTTGGAATCGCTCGACGCAGCCTCTCTCGAAGTTGCGAAACGGACGTGCTCAACCGGTCCGTTGATGCCATCCCCACCCTGAAGAGCCGTCCATGATAGAGCTCCACTTTACCACGAAGAAGCTCAATCACCTTATCAGGGCGAATACTCGCCAGTTTCGCCTCGGCGGCTTTCACGCGAAGCTTCCCCTCCGCAAGTACAGCAACCGCTCGAGTGTCCAATCGAAGCGAGAGTTCATCGAGGCGTTGCGCCATCGGCTGCAGCCATCGATCAAAATCCCGTAAACGTCGCTCAAGCTCCCCGACCCGCTGCAAGAGATCAGTGACCTTGGGAACCACCATCTCAGCCGCGGCTGTGGGTGTCGGCGCTCGCGCATCTGCGGCGTAGTCACACAACGTAGTATCGGTCTCATGTCCTACTCCCGAAACCACAGGAACGGAACAGGCGAAGACGGCTTTCACGACCTCTTCTTCGTTGAAGGCCCACAGATCTTCAAGCGAGCCTCCGCCACGCGCGACGATAATCACATCGACAAGGTTCGACTCATCGAGCTTTCGAATCGCCATCGCTATCTCGTGCGCAGCACCATCTCCTTGAACACGTGTCTCCGAGAGATACACCACCATCGATGGGAATCGCTCTCGCAATTTAACCATCATGTCGTGAAGAACCGCTCCTGTTCGAGAGGTCACCAATCCAACGGCGCGAGGAAGAAATGGAAGGGGGCGCTTGCGCTCAACTGAGAAAAAACCCTCTCGCTCAAGCCTATCTTTGAGCTCAAGAAATTTACGTTGCAGCTCACCTTCTCCATCCTCCAAGAGGCGAGAGACCACGATTTGAAATCTCCCTGTTTGCGCGTAGACATTTGGGCGGCCATGCACCCGAACCGCCACCCCCTGTGCCGGTTTAAACGCCAGAGTCCGAGCCATTCCGGCCCACATCACGCACGAGAGCTGAGCCCCCTGATCTTTCACCGAAAAATAGAGATGGCCACTCGCCGCCACCGTGAGCTGCGAGATCTCACCATGAAAAAGAAGCTGCGGAAAATGAGCTTCAAAGGTATCGTTGATCTGACGAGTTGCCTCTGAAACGGTAAGATACGGGTCTCCTGATTTTGCCGCTTGTATCGCCACCTTCATTCCTCGTTAGAGCCAACTTCGTCGGAAAAGCAACCTATATCGGAAGCTGTGGTGAGGGTACTACCAAACAAAACAAAATCAAACGGGTCTTCTCAACGTGTCCGACGTGGGCCGCACGCGAAGACCTACCTCGTGTGGCAGGTCCTTATCGCCTCCCTTATCCTCGATCCCCTCGTGCCTCTCATAGCATCCCCACGAATCCCACTCGACCTCGCCACGACCATCGCTACCTGGTGCGCACTCGGCATCCTTCCTTTTCTCGCTCAGGAGCGCCTCCACCGAATCCTATCCAAACTTCGATTGCTTCACTCAAAACAGGTCGCCGTGGGATCGCAAACCATCCCTATCTCGTTGGCCGTGAGCGCCGGGCTCGTAATCCTATTCAAGATATTCATGTTCGCTCAACTACCGGCTGTGGCCCTCCTCCTCTTTGCGCTCGTGGTGCTCTGGGGTAGTCGAAAGTACCTCTATCAGGTACGAACACAAACCGCCCGGGACAAAGAGCTCTTCGCCATAAATCCTTGGGCTAAAGTGGAGAGGTGGGAACATCAGGTACTCGTTTTCGCGGTCCTACCGCTCCTCCTCGCGCGAGCTATCGGGGTGTGCGGAGACCTCGCTGACATCCCCTCTGATACTGGCGCCACCCGCTCTCTCTTCATCGCGGTCAGCGCGCTCTTCCTAGCCATGCTACGTCCGGATCGATCGCTCTTTATCGGACTGTGCAAAAGCTGCAAACGCCCTGTCCCCGTTGTATTTCAGGATATCGGTTCGTGTCTCTCGTGCGACGAGCGCCTTCGGATTGCGTACCATGCGTGGGCGAACCGCATACCTATCGAGCAGCTGCTGAGACCACCCGCGCCGACGGATTCAGCGCACCCGTCATCAAGGTCTGATAAAGAACGCGCAACGGACAAACGCTGACGGCGCGATACTTACCGTTTGAACCAGGAGAGAATGCCCCGCGAAGGTGCCTTTACCTCAACATCCTCTTCGTTCGCTGAGAGCAGATCGCTTGAGGCGAGAACGCTGGCTACAGAATCCACATGAGCGTGGCGAGAAGCCTCTTCGGCATCTGCCAAAATACCCACCGCCTTCACATCCTGTTGCGCAGTGTGAAGCTGCTCGTTGTAGGCCGATACGAGAGAGAATTCCAATCGAAGCCCGCTCGCGTTCATATCAGCGAGAGTATGCTCAAATTCAATAGGAACTTGGCTCAAACCCATCTGCTGTCGCACCCACGCCGCTGAATGGTGAGAAGCGAGACGGTACTTAAAGATCCGCTCGGAGCTTCCATCCGGCCTCACGAGCGAAGCGACGACGGTTATCCCCTCTTCCAGATGACGACCATGGGGGATGTTGATCAAAGCTCGGCACGAGAGCCGCGGAGTTTGGACATAGGTGTTCGCGACGATGTCGACGATCTGTGGACCAAGATTGCCGACCTCAACAACGTGCTTACCTCCGCCGGTCAACGGTCGAACGAAGAACTCCTTGGTCTCTGAGAGGAAAACGTCGCCGTTTAAAGAGAGCGCTCGAACGCGGGCGAAGAGACGAACCTTAGCGTTCGCTCGTTGCGCCTCGGAGCCAAAATACCAGCCAAGGAGCTCCTCTCGCTTGAAGTTAGCGACGATCGAGTGCTCCGCGAAGCCGGAGTGCCCCTCGACGCAAACGCCACGAGTCACGGGCTTAAAGCTCATTCCAAGGGAGTCGGAGAACGCTTGCAAGAGAAGGTGTCCATCCTCTCGCTCGATAGAAACCTCTACTCGATACGGAGAGAAGAGTTCCCCTACCCGTCCCGCGGCGAGATCGGCGAGCTGCTTCGACGAATTCTTAGGGCAGAAGGTGGCCTGAACCCTCACACCCTCGTCATTACGGAAGACCCACGCCGGATCGATCTCAATTGACTCAAGTTCGATAACACTTGCCGCTGGCGAGAGCGCCAGAGCGCCGGCTGTGGCTCGACTGCCATCATCAGCATTCGGTTTATGCGTAACCTTATCACCAGCGACGTGAACCGACACGATTCCCATATCACCGCACAAAATCCGCTCGTCCGCGGACACGATCACCACTTCACAGGTCAAGGCGTGAGTGCCCGCTGACAACAACAAGAACTCAACCGGGATGTCTATCTGCAATCCACGATAATACGCCCACGCTCCGCGGGGATGCAGCACTCTTCGATATCGATACGAGGAGACCGACTCAACCGGAACGTTTAGCTCTGACGCCACATAGGGAATACCAAGAGAGGAGAGCTCTACTATCTCCCCCTTATCGTCGATGAATCGACACTCAAGAAGAACGCTCTCTCCAGCATGCATGAAGAGCGAGAGATCGAACTGCACCGACACCGTTCTGCGCTCCCATCCCGCGACTACTTTGTAGCCGGACGTTACGCGCAGGTCTGATATTTTATCACCGGAAACGACATCGTGCGGCCACATTCCAACCGAATGAGGGGCCGGCACATGAGCGCCCACGAGCTCGCGCCGAGGGACGCAAATGCTATCAGGACGGGAAGCGCTCAACACCTCACGTCCATCGTTATCAACAACGGAAACCACGAGCTCAACATCACAACGACCTGAAGGGAGATCGAGCGCCGCGTATGGAATGAAGGCGCGAATATCATCGATCACTAAACGCTGCGCCTGCGGTCGTATCGGCACCAATGAGCAGAAAGCCGCGTGTTCGGGAACTACCTCACACGCTTCCGAGCCACCGGGATCGGTCCAGCTCGACCAGTCCGGTCGCGCTGAAACAGCCCGACCGTTCCACCTCATTGAGACCCGTAGCCAAAGAGGTTGTCCATCGTGACCAACCAGTCGAAGTCCGCATGTCACAAAGCATCCCTTTGTGCCGAATACTTGGTGGTCGTGAAGAACCTCAAATCCGAAGAGAGCGTCCTCCTCATCAAAACTTGGCTCAAGGTACCCATCGCCAGGGATTCCCTTCGCTATTTGATCGACCTCAAGACCAGCCAAGCTCATCTTTCGTCGAACGTACCACTTTAGCAGCATAGTGAGCTCGTCCAGCTCACGCCCGATATCGTAATCGAAGGACGCGTGAACGGTTGACGAGGAGCTTTTCCCTCGCGTCTTCCCCTCTCGCTCCTCAAGGGAGATAGCGGTAAGAGCCGCCTGAGCCCGACGAACGAGGCCACTCACTATCGAGGCCTCAACAGAGCCGGCGTACAGCGTGCTGAGAAGGAGAGGAACGTTTGGATCAAGGGCGAAGAGCCCCGTTTCACGATGTGTAATTTGTCGGACTATCTTGAGCACGAGCTCCGCGACTTTCGAAACCGCTACCGAACTGGCGCGCCGAGCGCGCCCACGATACTTGGCGGATCTTCGAATTTCCTCTTCCAGTGGCGCTATGAACGCCTGCAGAGATTCCGAACGCTCGTTGATGAAACGACGCACCTCGAATCCGCTTACCGGACGAGGCTCACGAACTGTCACGGCTCGGGTCAGCTTCGTTTGCGTGGAGACGGCTCCACCCTTCGCGACCTTAAGTGGAGACGTTCCATCCCCATTGGTGTGATCAGCGCCATCTCGCTGGGGGATCTCTTTCTCAACTACGCTCATGTCTTCCGGCAGACTACTAGGGTACATACGTCACGAAATGGCAGGGTCCTTCCGCTCTCTTGGAACCACGTCACGGCAGCTCGAATGAACAAAAAAATGCCCCCCTCGGCGCCCGTTCCCCCGTGGAAACGAACAAGAGCAATATCATGAATACTTTCAGATATTTACCTATTGCCTTAGGTCGTTTTTTCGAACAATTATTTTTCCGAACAATTATTTTTCCGAACAATTAACAGCCACAGGTGAGCTGAAATCCCGACTGGAGCAGGCCGAATTTCTACATCACTTTCGGCGAAACTTTCAACCCATGTTGTGAAGTTCTCCACCGATTTCCGATGGTTTGTACAAATACCCCTAGTTGGAATATAAAGCGGTGCTCTGGCGGCGAATTATTGTCACCGAGCCGCCGACAAGACTGTACATCAATAAGAGGAAGTCCATGGCAACCGAGATTAAGATGCCGCAACTAAGCGATACCATGAGTTCTGGTAAGATCCTTACCTGGAAAAAGAAGGAAGGCGATCAGATTAGTCGTGGTGATATCCTTGCGGAGGTTGAGACCGACAAAGCCAACCTTGAGATCGAATCGTTCTTTAACGGCACTCTTTTGAAGATCCTCACTCCCGCTAATTCCACCGCTGGCGTAGGAGAGGTTATCGCGGTCATCGGCGCGGCTGGAGAGTCTGTTTCTGCGGGAACAGCTCCGAAGGCATCAGCGCCAACGGCGGCCCCTGCGCCCAAAGCAGCGGCACCAGCTCCAACTCCTTCCATGCCAACCTCTCCTACCCCGTCCGCGCCTTTGAGCGTTGTCGCGGGAAGCGATCGAGTGAAGGCAAGCCCTCTCGCTAAGCGAGTGGCTGAGCAACTTCACGTGAATCTCTCATCCGTACAAGGATCAGGCCCGAATGGCCGAATCATCCGACGTGATGTTGAGGCTGCCGCTGGCGGGTCCGTCGCTCCAGAGTATCAACAAACTCCGGCTCCGCAGTACCAGGCGGCGCCAGCTCCAACCCCAGCTCCAATGGCTGCGCCAGTTGAGCTAACACAGCAAGGCGCGGGAACCTACACGGCTCTCTCGAAGATGCGTGAGACTATCGCTCGCCGAATGCAGGAGAGCGTGAATACGTCTCCACACTTCTACTGCACCGCGTCGATCAACATGGGTGAGGCTCTTCGACTTCGTGAGGTTCTCAAAGAACTTCCCGAATACAAGGGTATCAGCGTAAATCACCTTGTTATCAAGGCGGCCGCCTACGCTCTCAAGCGAGAGCCAAAGGTCAACGCGGCGATGAAGAATGGGCAGCTCTACCAGCCAGCTCAGATCAACGTCGGTATCATTACGGCTATCCCCGATGGACTCCTCATTCCTGTTTTGAAGGAAGTGGACACCATGACCCTCAAGGACGTCGTATTCGAGGCTCGCGCCGCGATCGAGCGCGCTCGCGCCGGTCGCCCAAGCTCAACCGACCTCTCCGGTGGAACGTTCAGCATCTCGAACATGGGAATGTTCGACGTGGAGAACTTCACGGCGATCATTAATCCGGGCCAAGGCGGAATCCTCGCGGTGAGCGCTGTTCAAAAGCAACCAATCGTACAGAACGGACAGATAGTTGTTGGTTCTATTATGAAGGTTACGGTATCAGTTGATCACCGAATCATCGACGGCGTGATGTCGGCAACGTTCCTCAAGCACTTCAAGGACGCGCTTGAGACACCTGCCCTCCTCATGGCGTAGTCCCAAACGCAACGTCTAGCGGGTCTTTTGTATGTCAGTTGAAGTTCCAAGAAATACAGAGAAGATCGTAAAACCCTCGTGGCTCAAGGTCCGAGCTCCTGGCTCACCTGAATATCTTGAGACCCGCAAGATCGTTAAAACCCTCAATCTTCACACCGTGTGTGAGGAAGCCCAATGCCCTAACATCGGGGAGTGCTGGTCTCACCACACCGCCACCTTCATGATCATGGGAGAACTGTGCACACGAAAGTGTCACTTCTGCTCCGTGAAGAAGGGCAATTCTGACACCCTCCAGCCACTGGATCCATTCGAACCGGAGCGAGTCGGAATCGCCGTGAAGGAGCTTGGCCTTAAACACGCGGTTATCACCTCGGTCGATCGAGACGATGTCGCGGATAACGGCGCCCAGCATTTCCTGAAGACCGTAAAGTCGGTTCGTACTCACGCACCAGGATGCAAGATCGAGCTGCTCATCCCTGACCTTAAAGGCTCAAGAAAAGATCTTGAGACCATCTTGAGCGCGAAGATCGACGTTCTTAATCACAATGTTGAGACCGTTCCTCGTCTCTACAAGAAGGTTCGACCGGGCGCGGGCTACATCCGCTCCCTCTCGATTCACCGATGGGCGAAGGAGATAGACCCATCAGTCGTTACTAAAACGGGTATCATGGTCGGTCTCGGCGAAACTAAGGACGAGGTTCTCAGCTTGATGGATGACCTTCGAGCCATCGACATCGACGTCATGACCATCGGACAGTATCTCCGACCGACTGAGCGACAACTTCCCGTTCGCGCCTTCATCACTCCCGATGAATTCAAGGAGTACGAAGAGGAAGGTATCAAGCGTGGATTCAAGTTTGTGGAGTCAGGACCTTTCGTCAGAAGCTCCTACCACGCGTGGAAACACACCGCTGACATCGCCGTTCGAGAATAATACGTGAGAGCCACCATGAGCGTTACTCACAGCGAGCGGCGTGGCGAACTCTACCTCATCCCGAACCTCCTCGGCGAAACATCCGTGGATGCTTCCCTTCCCCCTCTCATCGCCACGATAACCAATGGGATAACCCACTTCGTGGTCGAGGAGGAGAGATCCGCCCGTCGCTTCATTAAACTTCTCTGCCCCGATCGGGTGATCCGAGAGCTTTCGCTACGGGTTCTCAATGAGCATACCAAGCCTCGCGAACTTGCTGCGTTAGTTGAGCCGCTTCTGAATGGAAACGATGTCGGAATAATCTCTGAGGCGGGATGTCCAGGGATCGCCGATCCGGGAGCAGATCTAGTCCGTCAAGCGCACGAGCTCGGCATCAAGGTGCATCCCCTTGTAGGACCGTGTTCCATGACGCTCGCTCTCATGGCGTCCGGGTTCAATGGTCAACGGTGGCGATTCTTGGGATATCTACCGATCGAGGGAGGGCTCCGAAAGGAGACGATCCGCTCTATCGAGCGGGATCTCTATGACCACCAGGAAACCCAGATCGTTATGGATACTCCCTACCGAAATCAAAAACTCTTCGAGGATCTTCTCTCGACCTGCCGTCCCGAGACCCGGGTCTGCGTCGCCTCATCCCTCACTACGGACCAGGAGTCTATAGCGGTTCACTCAGTACAAACATGGCGCAGCATGGGGGTCTCTCTTCCCAAATCCCCCACGATCTTTCTTCTTGGGCGCTAAGGCACCTCCTCCTCTTCTAGTCGCCGCCGCCCCTCTTCTATTCGCCCCTCACGTGGAGGGGCCAGAGACCACGACAGAGCCCCCTGGAGCCCTCCAAGACCGTTGAGAAATAAGGCGGTTACCTCGTATATCTACCCCCGGGTAGGGTTTCAACTTACCTCCAGAGGTAGTAAAACACACGGTGCATGGTGGTTGGTCTCTCCCGCGTGGCTCGTGGCATGGGAAGAGAGCGACCTGTACTAGCCGAGTGACCGACCTTGAAGGGCTCAACGAATGTCTTCGATCGCGCTATCTGAAAGTTTGGCGATGTTCTCACAGAGAGCGGAGCGGCCCCTTCGTCCCCTCCTTCCACCGCTTCGAAACGGCTTCGGTTATTCTCGTAATTCCATCCAATTCGAACGACGAGCCGCATGAAGCGTATCTCTGGAAACATCCTTGCTCTGATCGGGCTTATCCTGGGATTGGCGAGTGGTGTCGGCGTCGTTGCGCTCAAGGGATATATTATTCAGGAGATAGTCCAGGCCCTCAACGAAGAGGTAGCGATCTCGTGTAAGACCTGCTCGCTCTCCTATGACTCATTCTCGCTCTCGTTCCTGACCCTCTCCGGCAAAGTTACCGACGTGAAGCTTCTTGATAACGGTGAGCCTAAACTCTCCTTTGATAAAATTACCGCTACGTTCAGCGTGAATGAGATCCTCGATCAAAAGATCTACCTTGAAACGCTCATCCTCTCTGACGGACACGCTGAAGGTGTAGGACCGGACTCAGTGACCTTTCGATTTATTGAACAGATAACCTCGCCCCTCCCTCCCGAGCTTGAGAACAAACCTCGATGGAGAGCTATTCTCAACAACCTGGAGATACGCACGACCTCTTTACGGGAGTCATTCGGCGCGAGCGAGCTCTACGGACAAAACCTCTCACTATTTGTGAAACGAATTGGAGATGAGTTCGTTATCCTTCCAGAGCTTAAAGATCTCCGGTATCGGTCGTTCCTGAATGAGGAAAAGACCGAAGTCACCGAGCTACCTCTTGGACAACTGACGGGATCGGTCGTTATTCAAGAGAATCAAGCCGTATTCAACGGCCTCAAGCTTGGGCGTGATCTATCCTCAGTAGACCTCAAAGGCGCGGCTGATACCGCGCATGGAGACGCTCTATCCGGGAGCGCGACCTACACAGTCGATGCCCAATACGTTGGCATCCCCTCCTGGATGCGGGGGCTGTTGGTGGGCACTGGGGACTTGAAGGGCTCACTAGGAAGTCCGATTATCGAGGGTTCTCTCTCACACGCTGAGTCGGCGCCACTCACGTTGGCATTCCCTCACGCCTCGCCCGTGACGCTCTCATCAATTCAGGGAAACCTCTCGGTTGACGTGAATCACGGAGACCCCGTGGTCACGCTACGCAATATCGCTGGAGCGGGTGACAAATCGAAACTCACCGGAACCCAGCCACTTGTATTCTCGGATAAAGGGCTCACCGCCGGGTTTGATGTTTCGCTTCCCTCTTTCACCTACGGTCCATTCTCAGTGCATGACGCCTCCGCCACCATCACGGTAAAGCCCATCGGCGAGGACACCATTACTACCTTCGCCGTCCAAGCCGCTGACCTAAAAGTACAAGGAACCTCGTTGGGGCCGGTGAAGCTCAATCTTACACTTGAGCCTCGGGGAATCTCCGTAAAGGTCGATTCTACGGACCCCCGCTACGGCACCCTTCACTGGGAGGGATTCATCGATACCCTCGGCGCGGAACCCCTGCTTAAGGATGGCAGGTTCCTCCTTGAGAACTATCGCTATCCTCAAACAAGTCCCCCCAATCCCGCACGACTCAGCCCGATTCACCTGACAACATCTCTCCCCCTCTCGGGCCCCCTCGACCTCGGCAAACTAACAGGAGAGGGGCCGACGACCATCGCCATACCGGACTTTGGTCTCGGCATCTCCATGAGTGGAAAGACGACGCTGAAGAACGGAGACCTCGTCGTCAATCTCCCGACCTCGGCGCAACGCGCCTCCATGAATCTGAAACTTGACCTGGCGCGAACGTTTAACGGCAAATTACAGATCTCACTTCCCTCAGCGCCCCTTTCGAGCTTTGTCCAGGAGGCGGATTGCGGTGTGATAGACGCCTCGCTCGATTACAACTTCAGCATGTCATCTCCGCTCGGAGGATCCGGCAACCTGGTGCTTGGGGATTTCTATGTGGGATGTGATCCGTACGTGCTCCGCCTTCCCAAAAACACGACGCTCCCCATCTCGGTCGGCGCTCTCAGATTTAGGAACACCCGCCTCTCAAGTGGAAACACGGCGCTCGTGCTCGATGGTTCTCTCGGCTTCGAACCGGGCTTCGATCTCTCACTCGCGGGAGACCTAAACCTCAGTTCGCTCCTTCCTCTCCTTCCTTCAGTGGACAACCTGCGTGGATTACTCTCCACGAAAGTAGCTATCAAGGGCCCCCTCGCGGCTCCACGCTTTTCCGGAACGGCCTCTCTCTCTGATGGGGAGATCGCGGTCCCATCCCCGGACATCGGCGCGCATGATGTAAAGGGGCGATTCCTGCTCTCTGAAGACACGATTAAGGTTGATAGCCTTACGGGCTCGGTCAACTCTGGCTCCTTCACCCTAAAGGGTACTGTCGTCCCCTTTAATTGGCCGAGCTCTCGAGTCACGGCGGAGCTTAAAGAGGTAACGGTAGAACCAGCTCCAGACGCCTCTATCACATTTTCTGGCAATCTCGCCTTAGGATTGAGTCAAGAGAAGCACCAAACGCTCTCCGGCGAGATCGGAATCGACTTCGCGGAGATATCAAAAGACTTCGATCTCAATAAGATCCTGGTACAAACCATCAAAGGATACTTCATTCCCGCCCGAGTACAGCCTCAGATCAGTAAGAAGCCGGTATCGCTCGACCTTGATGTGAGATTCTCAGCGCCTCGAAACATCTTCGTTTTAACCCCATTCTTTAGCGCCGAGCTGAACGCCAATATCCACGCCGGCGGCACGACTGCCGACCCAGCGCTCAACGGCTCTATGCAACTTCTGAGTGGCTGGGTCGGCCTGAAAGGCAACCGTTTCGATGTGACATCGGGAAGCCTGGCCTTCAAACCGGGCACCTTGACACCCAACATCGAGATAGCGAGCGAGGGAAATCTTCGAGCTCCCACCGGTGAGAGCGTACTCGTCATACTCGAGGCGTCAGGCCCGCTCACCGCTCCCCGAATCGCACTCTCCTCGGATCGGGGACTCTCTCAAGAAGATCTCCTTCTTCTGATAACCTCCTCTCGATCGCTGACCGGGCGCACCATGGCGAATCGGGTAGGCAATCAATTTGCCCAAGACCAACGATACTTCCTATCCGAGGACTCCTTCAGCAGCTTTGAGGCTTTTTTTAGAAACCTCACCAAGATCGACACTCTATCCTTTGAACCGACATATAACCCCTACACCGGTCTTGTTGAGCCGGCGGTCGTAGCCAAGAAAACCCTGACACCCCGATTCGCGTTCGTGGGCAACAGTCTCTTTAGTAGTGTGAGCAACTCAAAAGTGGGCGCCGTCTATAACCTGACACCAAATCTCGATGTCAACGGCTTCATTCAATCGGTCAGCACCCAGCAGAACCTTATTCTGAGCTCCGATCTCACCTACACCATCCTCGCCGAACAAGCGGTCCTTGTTGAGATCACGGTGCAGGGAACGGATCAAACCGATGAACAAGATATTCTCGGCGCCGCGCGCATCGGGTCGGAGTCGCGAATACAGAATGACGCTGAGAGCCTGTCCACCATTCAACGAAACATTACAGGGTATCTCCACGATCAGGGCCTCCTCGGCGCAAGGGTCGATGTCTCGTGTCATCTAGCTGATCATTTCTGCAGGCAGCTCCTCATTACGATACATGAGGGCAATACCTTCACGATTGGTGAGGTACGGGTCGAAGGAGACCAACTGCCGCCGGATGTGGAACAGCTCATCAAGTCTGTGGCAACTACCGGCACTACCGCTCTCGGGTCGGTCAAGCAAGCGATGGAGAAAAAGATCGTGTTGGGGTTGCGCAACGAGGGATATATCGCCGCTCGGATAACACCGATTTATGTTCCCACCGACAAACCCAATGCGGTAGATCTCGTCATCAAGGCTGACCTGCGAGAACCGATATCGTTTGTGTTCTCGGGAAACACGGTGTTCTCTGATGAGCAGTTCCTCGACTCGATTGAGCTCTTCTCTCGAAAGAGGCCGTTTGGTAACAATACGATTAAACTGCTCGTGCAAAACATCGAACAGATGTACCAGGCCTCGGGCTATCTCTTCGCTCAGGTCTCGTACTCAGAAGATCGAACGAACCCTCAGCGTCTCTTATACAACATAACGATATCGGAGGAAGCTCAAACAAAAGTTCGCGAATTAAAACTAGTCGGGAACGATTCCCTCTCTGAGAAACATATCAAGAAGGCGATGCGATCTCTCGGCCTCACTGAGCAAATCGACCTGCTCAAGCCGACCTACGCGATTCCGGCCCAGCTCGATACCTTGAAGACGATCTTGGAGGCGGTGTATCAACAGGAGGGCTTCCCCAACGCCCAAGCCAACTACACAATAGAACCCGTAGATAACGGCACCGCCCTCGATATTACCTACCGCATCATCGAGGGGGAACCTCTGCGGATTCAGAGCATCGCGGTCCAAGGCTTTCCGGAGGACCTCACCATCCGAAAAGCGCCGTCTACGCCCATTTCGCTGCCAGTTATCAACCAATACATCGAACATCTGGTCGCCCAACTCGAAGAGGAGGGCTTCATGACACCTACGATCGACGTGGAGCCCTCATCCGATACCTCCCATGTCGATCTCCTGATAGCTCCGGGACCTCGCTCAATCATTTCATCAGTGACCGTTGAGGGACTCTCCCTTATCGATGAGTCGGTCGCGCGAAAATATATCTTACTTGAACCAGGCAAACCCTTCCGGACCGAGGACGTGAACGCCACGAAGAGAGAACTCCTTCGTTCCGGTCTCTTTTCTCGGGTGGAGGTCGTCGCTACCGATGGTGCCTTTGATCATCCGAAGGAGGCTATCACCGTTCGGCTCGCAGAGCGCGCTCTCGAAACGCTTGAGGTTGGCACGGGCGCTAACTCTGAGTTCGGTCTCCATGTATTCGGGGAAGCGGTAGACAAGTCCTTCTTCGCCGACGGTCGAACTATCTCAACGCGAATCGATACCTACTTCGATCAGGCTCAGATCAATCCTGACGGATCAAGCGCGATCAGTCAGGGATTCGCGAACATCCGCTACATGGATCCATTCTTTCTTGACTCGCAATACGCGCTCACGGAGGAACTACGCTTTCAACGACAAGAGCTGTCAACTCAGGAGTTCAACCTTGATCGAATGACCTTCGCGTCATATCTCTTCAGACAGTTTGAGTCTCGACTCACCTTCACGGGCGGTCACTCCCTTACGCTCGACAATTTGAACGACGTCAATCCAGGGGCGGTCATTACTCCGCTCGATACCGGTCACGTACGCCTGAGCTTTCTCTCAGGGCTCCTGAAATTCGATACACGCGACGATCCCCTCACCCCTCATAACGGATATACCTTTACCGTCGAGCCGAAACTCTCATTTCAACAGATAGGTTCGGAGGCGAACTTCGCCGGGATCCTCTCGAAAGTGACCGGTATCGTGCCATTGGAACGGATCCTCTCCCCACGATTCTCTCTGGGATTGGGACTCTCGGGCGGTATCGCTCAACCGTGGGGTGACACGGTTGGTATCCCGATTACTCAACGATTCTACCTTGGAGGTCGCACGACCGTTCGCGGATTCAAGGAGAACTCGTTAGGACCATTAGGGTATAACGGCGCTGTTATTGGAGGCGACACCCTCCTCATGGAGAAGAATCAGTTTCAATATCTTGTAACGGATTCATTCAGCACACATACCTTCGTCGATATCGGTAACGTATATCTCCGTCACGAGAGCTTTGATCTTGCGGACCTTCGGACAAGCACCGGCTTCGGATTCCAGTACATCTCCCCTATCGGACCGATCGGTTTTGACGTCGGCTATCCTCTCGACCGACAACCAAATGAGGATGTCTATCGAATTCACTTCTCGGTTGGAAGCACGTTCTAACATCGTATCTGGCCGCATCGACAGACAAGACGATACGGCCCGCGAGGATCCGCCTTCGCTAAAGCTTCGGCGAGACAGGCAGCGGGCCCTACCAGGTGCCTTATCCATCATCGGTAGGGCCCGACTCCTGGCGGGCCGTATGACATCTGGAGGTATCACCGCTTCATCGATAGGCGAACGATACGGCCTGCGGGGATCCGCCTTCGCTAAAGCTTCGGCGAGACAGGCAGCGGGCCATACCGATACATCCTCATTCCTTCTTAGTATCCCGTGTCGATCAATCACTTTGCGTGATGAGATATTTGGACGTATTGTTCACGGAACCTTTGCCGGTATGGCGGCATCTTTTCTATAAGTCGTCGAGCGCAGCGTCATGTCCACTGAGAACCTCATTTCACAACAAACTCTCAAACGGGCCTCCTTCGCGGCGTTTTTCGCCCTATTGGCCGGCTTCTTCGTGTTCGGTCTTGGGACACCGCTCCTCACTATCCTCTTCGGATATCTGATCCTCCATTATATCGGCCGGTATATGCCAAAGAGGGTTGCCATCGTGACCTTCTCCGTCCTTGTCCTCATATTGTTCTATATCTTCGTGCATTTCGTACAAGAAGCCGTTCGGGCACTTCCGCTCGCCGCCAGCAAGGCGATCCCAACTATCGTCTCACTAGCGACGGAATACGGTATTGATACCCCTTTCGAGGATCCCGAGGGACTTAAGGCGTTCGTGCGTGATGGACTGGAGTCTCAGCTTCACTTCCTTGCCCGGTTCGCCCAAGTTTTCACGAAGGAGTTTGTCTACGTGATAATCGCGTTGGTAGCCACCACGGGAATCTTCATGACCGGAAAGCTCGATCTGGGTCGGGAGACCTATGCCATCCGTCACAACGTGTATTCCGCCTTTACTGAGAAGCTGGAGGTACGATTCGCGAACTTCTTCAAGAGTTTCCACACCGTCATGGGCGCGCAGGTAGCTATCTCGTTGATAAATACCTTCTTCACCGGCCTCTTTGTGCTCAGCCTCTCCTGGTTCGGCTCACCCATGCCCTACTCTTTCGTTATTATAGTAGTTACATTTCTTTGTGGACTCTTGCCGATCATCGGAAACCTCATGAGCAACACCGTCATCTTTTGTATCGGAGTTACTCAATCGGTGCAGCTTGGTGTTATCGCCCTGTCGTACCTTATCGTCCTGCACAAGTTTGAGTACTTCCTCAACAGCAAGATCATCGGAGGTCGTATTAAGAATCCGATGTGGCTCACCCTGCTCAGTCTTCTGGTCGGGGAGCGCTTGGCGGGCATCCCAGGGATGATTTTGGCACCGGTCATCCTCAATTATTGTAAACTTGAGGGATCTCGGATGGAGGTCAAGCCTCCACAGCCAGGACAGGCCTAACAAGCTGATTCCGCCAAGAAAAATGGGCGGTAGAGCCTTTCCCCGAAGGCCCTGAAACGATACTTTTTTCGCCTTTTTAAAAATAGTGAAAACCTTCTCCACACCCCTGCATCATACCAAGTACGTTTCGAGGCAGCGCATTCGTTAGCCATGGGCCCCACAGCTCAGACTACCAAGTGAACTAACTCGGGCTGGTTTTAGAGATAATTGAAAACTCTCTGGGGTATTTATGTTTAGTACAATCGTAACTGATGATACTGGATCAAAGCTGGCGGTCCTGGAAAAGGTTAAATGTCTCAATGACATCAACGCTACGACCGACATCATCGTGGTGAGCACAGACACCCAGCCTGCCGAGTGGACAACTGGCATCTGGATTCAAGCTCCAACGATGGTAGCCGGACTAGCGAAGGCCGCCCAATTAGCAGCAAGCAAGCGCATCATCGTGATGAGCTCAGCGGTGGCTTTCCAGCCCGCCGATCTCGCCCGACTTGTCGCCGAGCTTGACACTCGACAAATTCGTGAGCACACCATCGTTGTCGCTCGCGACGAGTCTGGCCTTGTTCAGGTCCCCGATATCGGAGCTGAACAGGTTCTAAACGCAATCAGCAAAATGGACACATGGCCTCTCGTCGTTGTAGGCACGAGTCGCTTCGCCCTGAGCATGATTGGTGAAGAGGACGCTACGTCGGCAACCGAGTACCTCGCGCAAGCGTTGGTTCGCTCGGTCGCTGATGGGGATACGATCCGTCACTCAACCCTGATTGACACCGTTATCTCCTCCGCGAACCTCTCAGCGGTCTGCACACTCTCGGACGAAGCTCGCGGTCGAATCTTGAAGACAGCGATTGATGCCTTCAACATCGAGGAGCTCTTCCCGAGTCACAACTGGGTTTCGTACAGCCAAGAAAGCGCGGCTGCGTCGTACCACTCTATCGCGGCCCTCTTCCTCCGTTTCGGAGACCCAGAGTCCGCGGCTGAGTGCCTTGATTGCAGCGAGCGTCTTGAGGAGAGTCCACGTTTCTTCGCCCTTCAGGGTCTTATTCACCAACAAAAAGGTGAGACACTTGGGGCGGTGGCAAGCTTCGTATCAAGTCTTCAGTGCTACGAGGCTCGTAAGGTTGATAACGGTAAGCACTACATCACCTTTAAGCCAGGTAACCTTGAGGTAATCAACTCACGGTTAGTGGATGGACTTAACGCTCTCAACAAACGGGACAATGACAGCGCTGTGGGACACTTCTCGGAAGCGGTGTTCAATTTCGACCCGTTCTACGAGGAGCACGGCGTTCTTCCTTCAGGGAAGAGCCGATAATCTGAGACAACTCAGATGTAGTGCCCCGGATCTCTAAAACGGCGAAGGCCCGGTGTTTGCCCCCAGCAAGCATCGGGCTTTTGCTATTGAGTACCCCCAAATTCACGCCCGGCTTCACCACCTATTCTCCCTTGCCACCCCGGGGTTCTACCCTTTTGACGGCCGGCTCGAAGAATTCTACTATGTTCGAGCGGTCCCTGTGCCATGCGCAAATCGCCATAAATTATCGTATTATCATGCACTTACTATTATCGCTGGCAGCTGTTCTCACCCTTCTCGCTGTCTCAGGCGGCTCATGGTTTTTCTGGAGTCCAACTCCACCTGCACTCATTCCCTCAGGAAGGTACCTCGCTCTTGCCGCCGTAGTGTCCCTTCTCGCCGGTTTTCTGTATGCGTATGCGCTCAAACGCCAACGCCCACGACTTGAGCACTTTGCCTCTCCGCATGTTTGGACCCTGGGGCTCGTCGCGATCTTTTGCTCCGCGTGGATGTGTCGGCCATACAGCTTTTTTCAAGCTCCATGGTTTCGGAAGGAGATCGTGATAGCGGCTCTGGTCGCTTATGCGCTTTCCTATTCATCGTGGAAGCGCTTTTTCATCGCCCTTCCCGTGCTCACCGCTGTAATGAGCATCGGTATTTTTTTGAACGAGTCAGGCGGGCAGCTCCTGTTCGTCGACGATCACGCGATGTTCATATTTCGGCTCAAACTGCTCAAAGAAAACTTCCCATCGATACCGTTTTGGTCCCCCCTGTGGAACGGTGGG
>JAIXPR010000356.1 GCA_027486155.1 Pseudomonadota bacterium
CGTGCATGATGCCTCCCTTCTTCATGGAGTTCTTCGAAGTGGCACCTTTGTGCTTCTCGAAGGGATGCGTCTCTGCGCGGTGTGGGTCGGCGCCTTTCTTCTGATCGATATCGGGTGCTCGATAGCATCTCGCGTCATGAGCGGGATGACATTCACTCAAACGGCTACTCTGCTGAAAATGCTCGCTACCTTTCTTCTGCTTCTATTCGTGCTTCAGGATGGAGGGGCGCGCCTTTCGCTGAGTTCGGTGAGGTTGATCGTGGCGCCGTGGGAGTGGATCAGCGCCGGAGTCAGGGGTACCACTCGGGGAGGGGGCCCGTTCGAGGCAGATGTCGGTGAGAGGGGGCAACGGTGACCGAAAAAAGGTTCCCCCCCTCTGTGGAGAGGCTCCGCAAGGCGCGGCGGGATGGAAATATCGTTAAAAGCCGCATACTTATCGCATCCATTGGGTGGGGTGTGCTCTTTCTTCTTTTCCTGGCAACTCGTCCTTGGGTGAGGATCGGAACCTTGATACAATGGTTTACATTCAAGGTTTTAAATCCAGCGGCCACCCTTAAGTACTCTCTGCTGCTTACCGCGGCATTACTTCTGATGAGTATCGGGTCAGTGGCTGTGGCGAGCGTTCTTACGAGCCTCTTGCAGACCAAGGGACTCGTTACCACAAAACCGATCGTTCCTGACCTCACGCGGTTGCAGCCGCTGGGGTACGCGCGTCGCCTTCGCGAAAGCGTGGGTGACGCGGCGCTTGGGGTGTTTCGAGTTTCGGTCATTATCACGCTGATGGTGCCGCTGCTCGTGTGCTACCTCTGTCGCGCGCCGATACTGTTAAGCGCTTCCCGCGAATGGCTCATTCCGGGGATCTCCCAGTATCTGGTCTCGGCGGCCGCGCGCGGGATAGGGGTGCTGATCGTCCTCGGAATATGCGCGTACGGGCTCGTGTGGTTACGGCACATGAGACAGCAGCGGATGAGCTTCGAGGAGGTTAGGGAGGAATACAAAGAGAATGAGGGAGACCCCCATCTCAGAGCGGCTCGACGACAGGAGCACCAGGCGCTCGCGATGGCGGAGATTGAAAAGCGCGTGAGGAGCTCCAAGGTCCTCGTGATACGAAAACGACCACCGAGCCCCGCCGGCTCCTTGGTCTAAGAACTGTTTACAGAAGGAAACGATGGCGTCTGAAGTAGGAGATGTGCGAGGCAAGAAGCTGCGATTCGAGAGCAGCTCGTACTCGTCTATGTCCGATCTAGCGACGCAGCTCGCCGACTCCATTGGACGACAACTCGGATGCGATGAGGTTCTCGTCACTATCGGCCGAGATGACAGGGTACACACGGGACACTTCTCGCAAGGAGGGGAGGCGCTCGCTGATCAGCCTATCTTCCAAGCGCAGAAGGGGATTGCGACCTTTCGAGGGCAACCGTGGTCACTTCCGTTCATTGTGAAAGACCTGCAGCGGGCGAGGGTCCCTAATGACCTCTCCCTTGAGCTGGCGGTGCGCAAGGTGCGCTCCTATGGCGCGTTCCCATTGATGGATCACGGTCGCTTGCTAGGCATCGTTGAGTGCTACTTTACGCGCTCATACCACCGCTGGCATCCAGAGGAGATCGTGGCGTTCGAGGACCTCTCTCACGCGCTTTCCGCCGTTGATGGAGCGGGAGTTCCAGCCACCGGCCGTCGAAGCCACGTGACGAGTGAGGAGGCTCGGAGCCAGTACTCCCGCATGGCGCAGTACGGAAACGTTCTTATTATCATCACCGACGCGCAGTTCGGAATCACAGAGGTCTTTGGCGACGCCGATTCCATGCTCGGCATTCCAGCGTCGGAGATGAAGAATAATAGTCGCATCTGGGAGCGCATTATCGATCCGCGCGATCACGTCGCGCTTCATCGACGGATCCTTCGGCTGCGCCTTGAGCGTGGGGAGCTGCGCGAGGAGGTGCGAGCGATTCATCAAAAAACCGGCGCCGTTCGATGGGTCATGTTGCGCGCGGTTCCTCAATTTTCACCGAATGGTGGCTTCCTCGGCTGGGAAGGATTCGGCATCGACATTACGGATCGTCGAGGTGTTCAGGAGGCGTTGTCCAATCAGAACGCTCGCGTGGAGGCTCTGTTCGAGGTAGCTCGGGCGCTTCAAGGCCAAACCGATCCCGCGCTCGTTCTTCTGCGAGGACTGCGGGCGTTGCTTACCGCGACGCGGTCGGTGTGTGGGTATGGGTGTTTCTATCATAGTGAGATAGATGAGGTGGAGCTGGTCGCCGCTCATGGGCTCTCCGAGCACTATCTGGACAACATGGATGGTGTGATTAAGGGACCGAGTCTTCTTCGGCAGACCATAGCTTCGAAGAAAGGTGTGATGCTCTCTGATATTCAGGGGGATCCGCGCGCGCACACGAATGTGGCGAAGATCGAGAACCTTCGGTCGGCGATCCTGATGCCACTCGTCGCCGACGATGAGGTGTATGGTATCCTTGTAGTCTTTACTCGCGAGCGCGACTCCTATCGAGGGAACGATTTTGAGCTTGTATCCGCGGCGGGTACCCAGATCGCTCTGGCTGTTCGGCAGACCTACCTCTTCGACGCTGAGCGCCAGCAGAGCCAAGCGTTGGGCGCTCTCTATCGGATCAGTCACGAACTCGCGAAATATCGCACCCCGAGGGAGATAGCGGAGCACGCGTTTCCCATCCTCCAGCAGGAGTTCACCTTGCGACGCGGCTGGTTTGGTGTGACCAATGAACAGGGAACTCATATCGTCGGTAAAGCTGGGTTTGGGACCGGAGTGCGTCGCAAACTCCAAGAGGTGCAGATAGAGTTGAGCCTCCAACACGATTACTTGGATGAGGCTATCAAAACACAGCGTCCCGTTGTGGTTCCCGCGGGAGCGACGATGGAGTGCTCTGGGCTACAACGTGTCGTGACCCTCTTAAAGCTTGAAACCTTCGTGATCGTTCCGCTCGTCTCGCTCGGCCAGGTCATAGGCGTGTTGGTTGTTGAGCCGGCTATTCCTCACCTCGTGACGAAGGACGCCCGACTACGCCTCTTAGCGAGCATGGCGAACGAGATGGCCCAGGTATTGATGGCTCGTCGCTTCGAGTCTCGCATGGCGGAGGGGCTTAAGATGCGAATGGCGGGTCTCCTCGCGTCGGGCGTCGCGCACAACTTCAACAATATGCTGCAAGCTATCCTTGGGCAGGTCGCGTTACTTGAGATGCAACTTCCGAAGGGAGCTCCCGCTCTCGATTCAGCTCGGATGATTACCGACGCGGCTAAGCGGGGCGCGGCGCTCGTGTCGCAACTCATCAATTTCTCCAGCCAGGGACAAGGTACTCGTCAGCGGGTAAGTGTTAACAAGGTCATCAGCGACTCCCAGGAGCTGTATCGAAGCTTACTTGGAAAGCGAATCGAGTTTCATCTGAAGCCGTGCGCAGATTGCCCTGACGCCGTGCTTGACCCACATCAGATTCAACAGGTGATTACCAACCTTCTGATGAACGCCAAAGAGGCAATCGAAGGAAAAGAGAATGGCATGGTATCGATATCGGTTGGTCGTGTTCGCTTGCGATCCGCTGAGGTCGATCCGGAGTTAGCCCCAGGCGTGTACGTTCGCGTCGATGTGAGGGATAACGGTCGTGGCATGAACGCGGAGCAACAAGTCCGTTGTTTTGAGCCGTTCTACACAACGAAGAACGTCGATCCGGGTACCGGAGTAGGGTTGAGTGGATCAGGTTTGGGACTCTCCGCTGCCTACTCGATAGTCAAGCAACATCATGGGCTCATCACTGTGACATCCGCGGTTGATGAGGGCTCGACCTTTAGCGTCTACCTTCCCCTTCAGATTCCGGAGGATACGAGGGTGCCGGTCACCCCTCATGTGGGACCGAAGAGCTCCATGAAGGGAGGTGTTCTCCTTCTCGGTCTGGAAACAGGCGCGCAACCGTTTGTTTCATCCCTCCTTGAATCGGTTGGCTACCGTTCACGAACCGTCTTCGATGTCGCTCAAGCGCAAGAGTTACTCTCTCGCGAACGATCTTCGTGGGACTTTGTGTTTGTCGACCTGGACGTTGTCGGCGAGGGCGTTGTTGAGAATTGTAGGAAACTTTGGCGACAATTCCCCGATATAGGGGTCGTCACTTTGAGCGGCGCTCCACGAGATGTGGTAGCTCATCCGCTCTCCAGTCGTGAGGGATTCCTTGAAAAGCCGCTCGGTGTATGGAGCGTAGAGTCCGTGCTGCAACGGCTGAAAGTGACTACACCACAGCGGTAAACTCGCGTCCTCCATGATGGGGTAGGAGATCAGGTTGTCATGAAGAGAGACCACATCTACCAAGCGTTCGCCCTTGGCTTCCCTCACGGTGAGGATGCCGCTCCCTCTCTTATGGCTCGTGGCGAGTTTGATATCGCTGCCCAGATGGTCGCTGTTGCTCAGCGGTACGGTATTCCGGTTGTGGAGCGCTCTGAGTTGTGTTCGATGCTGGATGGGGTTGAGGTTGGATCCTCAATTCCAGAGACGCTCTTTGAGGCTGCCGCGGCCCTCCTCGTTGAGATAGGCGCGCTGGGGAGAGGGAGCAAATCCTGCTAATGGTCTCAATGGAGAGCATATCTCAAAAGGTCGCTGACGCTGACGAATACGTTTGCCGTATAACGTAAACCGATAGCCGTAGACGGTTATCGTGTCACGTCTCACGTAGTCGTCAACGTCAACGTCAACGATTATCGCCCTGGATAATCCAGCCCGGCGATATCAAAACAACGCAGACGACGACGTCTACGGTAAACGTAAACCGATAGCCGTGGACGGTTATCGTCTCGCTTCACACGGAGGCGTCAACGTCAACGATTATTGCTCTGAAAAATTGTGCCCGGCGATATCAAAACAACGCGGACGACCACGTCTACGGTATAACGTAAACCGATAGCCGTTGACGGTTATCGTGTCACGTCTCACGTAGTCGTCAGCGTCAGCGAGCATTCCTCTGTAAGGGCAGGGGCGCGGTCGCCAGCGATATATCGTTTGACCTTCAGACAGCGGTGTCATACGATCGAAAGCCGATGAAAGTTCTTCTGATAGCCGACAGCCCTGATTTTGATAGCGCCTATATCGCCCGTAACGCTGAGAGCGCCGACGCGATTATTGTGACGGATGGCGCTTTGAATAAACTCCCCCCCTCGGTCATGCCCCACATCGTATGTGGGGATTTCGACGCGCTCGTGGTGCCTGAGGCCCGAGCCAAGTACGTATCGACCGAATTTATCTCGCTCCTTGACCAGAACCAGAATGATCTCGAAAAGGCGCTCCTTCTGGCTATCTCCAGAGGGGCCACCGAGATAACGGTCGCCTCCGCGTTTGGTGGGCGCATGGATATCTCCGTCGCCAATCTCGCGACCCTCATCCGTCATCACACCTCGTGCGCGCTGTCGATGGTTCACGGCACCATGATCAGTCGCGTACTCTCTGATAGGGGAGAGGGAGCTAAAACCGTTACTTTTAACGCGCGGCCGGGAGCGCCCCTCTCATGCATCGCATTGGAGAACGATGCGTTGGTGAGTATCTCTAACGTTCAATGGCCTCTTACCGAGCAGGTTCTGCGAGCCGGATCTCACGGGGTCGGTAATTACGCGTTGGGTGGGCCTGTTTGCGTGACCGTACATCGTGGACTCGTTGTGCTTGGGTATGAGATACCCGTGTCGGAGAGTTGAGTTGTCGTACTCGTGATAGATAAGGCATTAGCTTTCTCGGCACGCGAAGCACATACCCACTCGAGTATCGTTGACGATGACGAATTCCGTCGACGGTATAACGTAAACCGATAGCCGTGGACGGTTATCGTCTCGCGTCTCACGTAGTCGTCAGCGTCTGCGATTAGTACTGTGACAAATCCGCTTGAGGGAAGCTTATTCAGAGTTGCCTCGGTACCTTCGCGCGGATGCCACCCGACGGCGCCTTGAGTTGACTCGCAATCGCTAACTATTTCCGCTCTTTCGCGGTCCCACCGAGTGCGCTCGTTGCCGCTGAGCGAGTCCTTTCACCTGCTCAAGAGGCTTACAGTATGTTTGACGGGAGTGCTTGATGCACTGCTCCGCATAGTTCTCTTTGTTCGAGGGATGCTTTAGATCGATCGTGCGTCCGGTGAAGGAGTCCTGAACCTGACCGTCGATGCTCATCTTGAGGTAGAACTCGCGAAGGGGAAGGTTCTGGAGATCCTCATCACCGGAGAGCGGCTTGAACTCTTGAGCCAGGATCGCGGCGTCATCCGCGCCCACTCGGAAAGAGAGAAGGTTCGCCACGTTGCCAAAAACGGTCTTGCGAACGGGATCAGGTAACTGTCCAAGGTATTGGTTCGCGAATGTCAGCGAGAGGTTGTACTTGCGGGACTCGCTTAAGATCTCGGTAAACGACTCCGTCGCGAAGTTCTGGAACTCATCAACGTAGAGGGAGAAATCTTTACGGCTCTCGGCGGGCATATCGGCGCGGGACATCGCGGCTTCGTAGATCTTCCAGATGAGAAGGGTTCCGAGTAGGGTCGCGTTCTCTGAGCCGAGTACCCCCTTGGATATCTTAATCAGGACGATCTTCCCTGAATCCATGAAGGACCGGAAGTTGAAGGCGTTATCCGATTGACCCAAGATGTTTCGGATGTTCTCGGATGAGAGGAGCTCGTCGAGGCGGTTGAGGAGCCGCGAAATAGGCCCCTCTTCGAACGCCTGCCGTCGCTCCACGAAGTCCCGGAGCCAGAACCGCTTCACCGATTCATCGCTCGCCCTTCGAACGATATCTCCTCGGAACTGCTCGTCGGACAACATGCGCCGCAGGCTCAGAATGTTTGAGCCGGGCACCGAGAGGAGGCCGAGCATCGCGTATCGAAGAACGTGGTCCATCTTCTCTGACCAGTCTCCGCCGAACACACGTTTAAAGGCGTCCAGGAAGCTCAAGGCGACGCGGACTCGGAGCTCCGGGCGTACCGGATCCATGGGGTTGAAGCTCGGTGGGAAGTTGACATCAGATGGATCGAAGATAACGACGTCCTTGACTCGGTGCTGCGGCACGAGCTTCATGATGTCGTCTACAAGATCTCCGTGCGGATCGATGACCGCGCATCCGAGTCCCCGTTCCATATCGTTTTGAACGAGGAGTTGAAGAAGGCACGATTTACCGCTCCCAGACTTCCCAACGACGTAGAGGTGTCGTCGACGGTCGAAGGTCTTAATTCCAAACTTGGTTGAAAGGTCCCGATAGTTGACGGTTCCGAAGGTGCAGAGATCCGGTTCGGTCATCGGGGTCGGAAGATTGCGGGGTGGGGGGCCTTTCCTTGATACGACCATCGCCGTATTCGGGAGGGTCGCGAGCATCGGAATGTGGAAGAGCGTGGTGACTTCAATGGAGGAGAGGAGGAACGGTTTGTAAAATCGCCGTTCTACAAGGCGTGAAGTGAAGGCTTTGCCCGACTCAATCTTGCCCGTTATCAGTCTATTCTCATCTAATGTGTTGAAAGCTTTGAGCGCCGTTCCGAGGTTCTCGACGTTGTGGGTGAGGCGGTTGTAGGTGCTGGTTCTCTCGTTCTTGGACACGTTCGCCGGTAGGTCCGCGAGACTCGCGAGGCGTATCGTCACCGACGCGAGGTTGCTCGTGCACTTCGTTCTCACCAGCTCCATGCTGTGGGTGGGAAGCCCTCGCTTGAGCAGGGTGCGAGTGCGGAACTTACTGATAAAGTTTTCCTGGGCTCGTTTCATCGCCAGTTTCAGGTGAAGTGGCGCGGTATCCCTAAGCGGACGAACGATGACCTGGTACACAAAACGATCGTGCTCCGCTATCTGAGAGAGCGGGGTAACGATGGGGGCCATCGAATCGACCTGCAGCGCCTTGTAGTCCTTGAGGGGATAGATGTCGGGGTGCCACAACTGCATCTCGGTGCCCACCACCATGGTGTTGGGATTGATCGTTTGGGCATAGTCCTCGACGTCCCGAACCTCGGCATCGGGCATCCATGAATACACACCGGTGCTCAGGATATCGAGCATCGTATCGCTGCCCGCCATGCACACGTACACCATCTTGTTGGTCGCGTATAATTCAAGGGCAAACGGCTCCCAGATACTCTCGATGATATCGTCGATTTGATGCCAAAATGAACGGGCCGGGACGACATCCCACGCGGTATCGAATACCGCGCCTATATCGTTGGGGCCCCGTCGGGGGATATGCACACACACTACACGCATCGAATCGGTCGCTTCCTGGGGAGATTATTCTACCGCCCTATAGTACCTCCGTATGAGGTCTTACTGAAGGGGCGTCGTTTGGTAAATGACGGCATTTCCGACTTTAAACCTGAGGGATCGCTCCATACTAGCAGCGATGGTAGGTGGTCCGAGAGCTTTGTTGAGAGGCGCATGGTGGCCCGGCAGCGCTCATCGGGCGCTAACCGATGGATTTAAGGCGGTTTTAGAGGCGTCACCTGGCTTCAATAGGTTGACTGCCCCCGCGTTGAGTCCTATCGTTTCGGGCACGCATGAACGCAGTCCAACAATCCATTCCAGAGCTCCACTCCCCGATCGGTCTCGTCGCCGGTAATGGGCAATTTCCAATCGAGTTCGCCGAAAACGCCCGGGCCCGGGGGCTCGCCGTGGTGACCGTAGCGATCAAAGGGGAGGCGGATAAACGGATTGAGGCGCTCTCTGAAAGCACCACCTGGGTTACAGTGGGCCAGCTTGGAAAGCTTGTCAGGTCGCTTAAGCGAGCTGGATGCCGACAGGTCGCTTTTGCGGGAGGGGTTACTCGGGTCAACTTTGTTGACGGCTTCCGGATTGATTGGGTCGGATTAAGGATGTTGTCGAAGCTTAGGTCCTTTAACGATGACTCGATCATGCGCGGGATTATCGCCACGGTCGAGAACGGGGGAATCCAAGTCATCGGAGCCAGCACGCTGCTTGAGAAAAGTGTTCCAAAAGCGGGGACGTTGACGAAGCGGGGCTTGACCCGTGATGAGATAGAGAACGCCAAGATCGGGTGGGAAGCCGCTCGGACGACGGGCGCCCTCGATATCGGCCAGTCGATCGTAATGAGAAACAAGACCATTATCGCTGTTGAAGCGGTTGAGGGCACGGACGCCACCATAAAACGAGCCGCGGCTGTTCGAGGAGAGGGAGGCGTCTTGGTGAAGCTCGCCAAACCTATCCAGGATCTTCGGATCGATCTTCCCGCTATCGGTGTGCGGACGATCGAATTGATGCAGGAAAACCGCATCACCGCTCTCGTTGTCGAGGCGGGTAAAGCGATCATGCTCGATCCTCAAGGGATTTTAGAAGCGGCTCACCGCCTCGATATCGCTATCGTCGCCGCTGAGGATGTGTCGCAGCTTGAGCGGTAGTGAACAATCGCGCCACACATCACAAAGGGCGCCTCAATCGTAGTCGCCGAAGCAGGGATTGTGTGTTTTTCACCTCCTCCGACTAGGGAAGCGCGTTCTTTCAGGTAGTTGGAGCTGCTTGGCTTCTTGCTCAAAAAAGCCCCCATTCGTTAATCAAAGGCCGATTTCAGTCGTTTCCCTCTTCTGAGAGGAATAGATCCTTTCAGCGGCGTTAGCCGCGTCTTTCACAAGGATGTGTATGTTTCTGTGGAATGACCCATCAAAACAAGGTGCTCGAAGCGAGGAGCGTTCAGAATCGCGGTCGGGGACCGGTTTAGTGTCGGCTCGGTGGCTTGCCGTCGACGCGATCCTTCGCTCGTGGATCCTCGATCCGGAAGGGCCTGAGACGAGAGCGATGATGAGACGGGATCTCCGTGTGATGTACGCGGCGGGTCGGATTGAAGATGTGGTGGAGCGTCCATGCGATGCCTATCAGGAGGCCGCTGGGGTGATGAACACCTTGAGAAAATCGCTCTCGTAAGAGGGGACCGAGTGGCTGACGATAAGGTGTGACGCGATTCATCGCCATATGCTTGGTAGTGACCGTGTGTTCGCGGGCCGTATCGCATTGCGGTGAAGCGTTGGTACTTCACGATTGATACGGCAACCGGTAGGGCCCGACTCCTGGCGGGCCGTACCACATCTGGAGGTATCGAGGCCTCATCGATAGGCGATACGATACGGCCCGCCGGGAGTCGGGCCCTACCGTTTGGTCATAGCTATAGGACTTCGTCAGCGAACCGCCAACATCCTATCGAGCGCGGTCTTCGCTCGAACTCGAATATCCTCCGGAACCTCAATCACGGTTTCGTTATTCACGAGACAGTTGAGGGTATCCTCAAGGGTGATCTCATTCATGTGCGGACACCGAATACTGCACAAACGGAGCACGTCCTTGTCCGGATTCTCCGCGATGATGTTGTCAGCCATGCTGCACTCTGTAAGCAGCAAGAAGTGTGGCGCCGTCGATTTTTTCACAAAATCAACCATTCGGGACGTGCTCTGGGAGTAATCAGACGCCTCTACCACCTCCGGGCTACATTCCGGATGCGCGAGTACCTGCACCTCGGGAAACTGTTTCCGAATGTTTTGGATATCCTCGACGTTGAACTGCTCGTGAACCTCGCACCGTCCCCGCCATCCGATCATGACCTGTCCAGAGGGCGCGGGATCACCCTTCTTAGGGAAGAGGATCTTCTTTCCGGTCTCCTGCGCGACGTTGCTGGCGAGGAATTCGTCTGGAAGGAAGATGATCGTGTCTGAGTTAATCGATTGCACAAGTCGGGCGGCGTTCCCTGATGTGCAGATGTAATCCGACTCAGCTTTTACATCGGCGTATGTGTTGATGTACGAGACAACCGGTACACCGGGATATTGTTTCTTTAATTGTCGAACGTCCTCGGCCGTTATGCTTGAGGCGAGGGAGCATCCCGCTACCTTCGCGGGGAGGAGAACGGTCTTATTTGGGTTGAGTATCTTTGCGGTCTCGGCCATGAAGCGAACGCCGCAGAAGATGATCGGATCCGCGTCCGTTTCAGCGGCTTTGCGTGAGAGCTCAAGGGAATCTCCGACCACGTCCGCGACCGTGTGGTAGAGTGCCGCTTCCATGTAGTTGTGGCCAAGAATGATGGCGCCGCGCTCTTTTTTGCGGCGGTTAATCTCGTAGACCAACTCCGCTTTGATGCGAAGTTCAACATCAGGGATAAGCTTCGAGAGCTTAGCCTGCATCAGTTTGAACGTTTCTTGGACGGTTGCTGCCTCAATAGCCATATACCCGCATGGTATCCCGGATTGAAAAGGGGGTCAAAAGTTCGAAAATAAAGCGGATTCAGGTCTGTAGAGGTGTCGCCAACAGCAATGAGCGCTCAGGTTTTATCTGCGCCACTGCATCAAGATAATACCGAGCCGCTCCTTGAGCGTTTGCACCTCTCGGTCCCTATCCGATCCCTGCCCGCCATAGCTGTACACCTCGATATCATCGAGGAGTGAGGTGCTAGCGAGAGCGAGGTTCTTATCGGGGAGAGCGGCCGCGACCCGAGCGCGGAGCTCGTCCATCGTGCTGTTCTCCGAGACGCGGGAGAGTTTTGAGGTAATAACCTGACGAACGAACGCTTCGAGGTCCTTCATCGATCTCACTTCGTTCAAGGCTGTCGCCGATATCTCTGGCGATTCGCGAACAGGTTTCCTCTGCGCGGCGAAGAGCCCAATACATCCGATACCACACACCGCGGCGAGAAGGAGAAGGGCGAACTGGACGCTGACCAGACTCGATATTCGCTCAAGCATTCCTGGCTCCTCGTACTGAAGTGGGGGAGCTATCGGAAGCGGCGGCATGGTAGGCACCACCGATGAGGCCGACTGGGCATCTGAGCTTTCCGGAACCGCGCTCGCCGGTTGCGCGTTCGTCGCTGAAAGATCCGATCCTCGCACCGGAAATGCGATGTCCGAGGTTGAGAGTACCTCATAGGCACCCGTTTGTGGATTGAAGGAGGTCAGCTTCGGTCCCGGAATTCGAACGAGCCCTGGCGATAACGAGAGGAGTGAGTACTTGAAGGTTTTCGAGGTAATGAGTTTCCCATTTCGTCGATCTGTTTTTATCTCTGGGCGCTCCTCATACACCTTGAAGCGAGGGGGCACCTCAAGGGGGATCGTTTTGAGGGTATTGAGGTTGCCATCACTGATGACCTCCACGGAGATAGTTTTCGTTTCTCCGGTGTTGACCGCCTCAAGGGGATAGTCAGCCCGGATCGCTGTTTGGCCTACGATCGCCACGGGAGGCGCTGTCTTACGCTCCTCATCGGTCATCGGTGGAAGGGGCTTTGCCTCAAGGGAGAGCTCGTTTGAGGTAACGGATATAGGCTTCAGCTCAACCTGATCGAAAAACTGTTGAAAGAAGTTTCCGCTGAATGGATCGAGGGTGAACGGGTTATCGAGCGCTCTCTGATCGGGGATCTTCGCCTTAAGCTTGCGAGCGGGGATGGTGATGGTCCCTGAGCGAAGGGGGAAAAGCGCCTTGAGCGATTCGACCGTTGTGTATTCCACCCGGTTTACGTTGCGAAGTGAACGTTGATTGTCGGCGATCGTCTCCTGCCACACTCCGTCGTTGGTTGGTTCCTCGATAGCGAGATCGCTCACGTCAACCCGAGTGTAGAGGCTCAAGGTATGAACCACCTGTTGCCCCTCATAGGCTGTGGTCGGGCTCACCGTTTGGCGCAAGAACAAAAGATCTCCGCCGTCCTTGTGGGTAGGATTTCCCTTGAGGTTACTCGCGCCGATCGGCACTTCAAGCGGGGTGACGGTCATCGTCCTTCCATCCACCGTGACGGTCGCTTTAGGCGTTCGGAGGGACCCCTCGTGGCGGGGAGCGAGGTGATACACGTACGAGATGCGGGAGTTCATAACCCCGTTCACGATTGAGATGCTGGTGCGAGGGCCAAGAAGTGTTACCTCAAAGTCGGAGTCGTCGGTCAGGACAGGTGGTGGAGCGTTGCGGGCCCCCTCAACCGTTACGGTGAAGAGGAAGAGATCGTCGATGTGTCCTGAGCGTGGAGATATCTCCGAGGTGACGGAGGCCTCTGTCATCCCAACCGGGGTAGTGAGGAGAGTTACGAGAGCGACAACGAGCGCCACAAGGATGGATCGACCGAGCATGAAGGGCGAGGTAATAGAATTCATAGGTAGTCGAAGTCCCTGGAATTACTGTCCTGCGGGCCAGGGGCGCGGAGCTTCCACCTATATGATGCCCC